>JALERU010000042.1 GCA_022764045.1 Clostridiales bacterium
TTTTCGCGAGCTGCTTTTTTGCTCTCCTGAACATGGATCGCCTTGAGCATCTTGGCTACCAGTTTCACCTTGGAACGGGGAACAACAGAAAATACGTTGCGGTAAAAATGGACTGTACAGCGCTGGTATTTGGCCTCTGGAAACACTTCTCCCACGGCCGCGAAGCCACTGGAAGAAACTACCCCAACTGGCCTTGTCCTCCTTCATGCCCTCAGCGGCCCCCAAAATCTCATGGTAGCCGTCCTCTGAGACGCGGTACGTGCAGTGTGACGTCACTGGAGGTGGTGGTGAGGTTCCGGTCATAGTGGCCGCTGCGATAGCCTTGACGGGCCTCACTGCGTTCACAACGGCCTGCCTGGGTCAGCTTCTCCGCCTCGGCCTCTAGCAGCTCGTTCAGGGTTTCCTCAACGCTACCGCGAACGAATTCTTTAATCTGCCCCTTGATTACTTCCTCGTTTAGCTGTACAATTTTCTCAGACATGGTTTACAGGCTCCTTTCAGAATGGTGTGTCGCAACTTCATTCTACCAGAATTTTGCAAACCATGTCTTTTTTTATCCATTTTTCAATTTGCGCAACTTATTGTACATTATCTGCACGATACGTATCGTTTGCTACAAAAGCCTGCGTCAAAACGCGCCCGGCCCCGTTGGTCGCAAGGCGAGAGACGATGATCGAAAACAGCCTCCGCCCCTGGATCAGTTCCAAGGGCGGAGGCCGCTGTGTTTCGACGGTTTATATCAGTCGTGGATAAAGGCCAAGTAGCCGTTATCGGCGTAAAAATCGTGACCGGTCATGGTGCGGCTGTCGTCGCTGAGCAGGAAGAGACACACCGGGGCGATGTCATCCTGCGTAGCAACTTTCCGCAGTGCGCTGTACTTTGCCTGGTTCTCTGAGGCGGATTTTAGAATAAAATCACCGTATTTCTTGGCGTATTCATAAGGACTTCCCTCCTTGCCCTTCTCTCCGGCGGGTGGGTGGTGGTTCTAATGGCGGTCGTTGTGGTCCTGTTTGGGGGCATTCTGGCTCTATTCGGAGACAGCGCAGAGAGCAATGCCTACACGCCCGTCAGTGCTGAGGTTGATGCCTATACGCCGCTGATTCAACTCTACGCAGAGAAACACGGTATCCCGGATTATGTGGATCTTATCAAGGCAGAAAATCCACTGGACCTGGAACACATCAATCTGGCATTACAGGGCTACAATTTTGGGAATGGTTATATTTCCTGGGCGCTGGAAAAGTACAGCGGATACTCCGAGGCCAACGCCATTGAGTTTTTTCAAATGATGGCGAAACGCCTGGGCTGGTCACGCTATGGCAGCACAAAATATGTCTCTGTTGTCCTGCAATACTATCCCTTCGGGTACAAATTCCCCACCGGAGATGGGGGCTATATCTGGCCTTTGCCGGGATACACCAGAATTTCCTCGCCCTTCGGGTATCGGAATTGTCCGTATCATGGGCGGAAGCTTCACGGCGGCGTGGCCCTCCCCGCTCCTTATGGCACAAATATCTTAGCGGCGAAGAGCGGTACAGTGGTGCTGTCCACCTACGGTTCCTCCTTTGGGAATTATGTGGCGATCTCCCACGCCGACGGCTCTCGGACGATGTACTGTCATATGTCCGCACGGTTGGTATCTGTGGGGGACACAGTGGTCCAGGGACAGGCAATCGGCAAAGTTGGCTCCACCGGTGACTCTACCGGAAACCGCCTTCATTTTGAACTGTGGACAACCAGCTCCAGCAACAGTCGTGTGAATCCTATGGATTACTTTTAAGCAGAGAAGAATGAGGGCTGTAAAATTCACCAGATAAGGCAAGGTAAAGGATCTGTTGACAACACCTTTGACATTGCCGATACTCCCCCATTTCACTGAAACTCGTAAGAATATTTCTTATATAAGCACTGACACGCACTCGCAAGCCGTGAGTGCGTGTCAGCGTGTTTTAGTCTAAGTTATTACTCGCAATTCAACCAAGGCGTCACCCAAACACCATCCGTTGCATTCCAAATGCGGTATTGACAGACTCCATGATAAACCCGGTAATAGGTAACATATTCGTCAGCCCTAAGGGTGGATACCCCACCCGACTGCGGGCTTCGAGGGGAATGATCCGCCGCAAATGCCGGTACTGGCCCAAGGAAAGTCAGCGTTAACAGAAGGGAAAACGCGATCAGAAGACTTCTCTTTTTCATTGATTTACCTCCTTCTCTTGATCAGGCTCGATCACTGGTAGTAAGTTGTAAGGTTCACGTGAAATTGCGTCAGAATCAACGGTATGAAAATACACTCCATTAACAAGCAACTTATATGTGCCATCTTGGTTATCCACTAAAACGGCTGTTTCAGGGGTGATGTCCACCACCCCAATGTCAGCTGGGAGCATTCCGTCGGGCGCCAACTCTTCCTCTGACGGAAGAGAGTACGGTTGCACAACGATGCAAAAGGATGCCAGAAAAAGGAACAGCAGACAAAGGACAGATGCAGCGCTAATTCTTTTGCGGGAATCATCAGAGGATAGCACAACGTCGAAACGTTGAAGGATCCCTTCCTTGCTGGATTTTTTGCCAACAGAGGCTGTACCTGAAAAGGCAATAGAAGCTAAGTTGTCTCGCGAAGACGACACCTCGTTTTTGGTGCACACCGTCAGCACATGCAGCAAAGCCTCCGCATAATGGATTCTTTGCTCTGGGCTTAGATTTTTCACCACACCGACGTCACATTTCAGCTCTAGCGTTTGGTTGAGGTTATGCCGCAGTAAGTAAATCAAAGGATTCCACCACATGATACAACAAAGGACCTCGATAAACAGCTTCACTGCAACGTCTTTTCCAAGATGGTGTTACCATTCATGTTTTAGAATATAGAAAAGGTCTTGGTCTGAAAGAGAAAGACTTTCTTCCGGCAACACAATCGTGGAAGAGATAAGGCCAAAAATATAGGGTGAGGAACAGTTTTTTGAAAGGCAAAGCTGACACGTGCGTTTGGAAGCAGAATTAGATACCACCTTCTGGAATATCGAGAGAACTCGAGCGTGATCCGTTTGCTGATACGCACGCATCTTCAATAATTCTTGACGAACCGAAAACAGCAAGCGAATTAACAAAATCGCTGAAACAAGAGAAAGGATAAGAACAATCATGACCCACAACGGGATATCCATGGAACCTATGATGATCTTTTTCCGCAGCACCTCTTGCAGGAAGGGAAGCACTCGCTCAGAACGCAATACAGTGGCAAATGATGGTTCAAAGGGAAAGAGCAATCTCACAGTGCTCAATACAGTTAAAACAAAGAGCGGATAGAGATTGTACCCTAAAATGATCTTTAGCTTCCAACGCAAGACGCAAAGAATCAAAACAAATAGATTGAACCAAAGAAATGATGTGAGCACAGAATAAATTGAAATGCTCACGAATTTAACTCCCTCCTTTTTTGTTGGATTCGTTTTTCGAGTTTGTCCAATGTCTCATCGGTAACGTGTTCCGAACCCGCAAAAATCCAAATATACAATTTATTAAATAGTATTTGACAAAAACAGACAAATAGTGTATTGTATAGATGGACAGAATCGTTAAAACTCCTAATTGAAGATAGGTGTAGAGTGAGGTTTGTAGAATGAAGTACACTTGCAATGATATTTTTATGGTTAGAACACCGAGCTTGCCAGTGAATATGTTTTCCGAGTTTACGAACTTTGATCGTTGCCATGTGGAAGACTTCATTCAGCAAAAAGGTTTAAGCAATTTTATGGAAAAAAGCATTTTGCTTTCCAGCAGAGAGCTTTATAAGGCGAAGGAACGGAAGGAGCAGACCCGAAAAAAGAACAAATCCAAAGAACAATCGCTTCTGAAATATTTCACGCGGGCTGCCACAAGGGCAACACCATACGGGCTGTTTGCCGGTGTCGCTTTAGGTGAGTTTGACAAGAATATCCAAGACGAAAAACTGGTCATTGACGAGAAAAAGGCAATGATTGAGTGTATGGCCGATTATTCATGGCTATTCCATTTTATTTATACTATGGAGAATAACCCAGAGGTATATCCCCAACTTCAGTTGAGGTTTAACAATAATTGCTATGTCTCCGGAGATCGTCTGAAAAACCCACACTATTCTAACCATGGGATTGCTGTGCCAAAGGAAACCGTGGTCAAGCGAAACCACATTCGGAACACTCCCCTGATTACTTATATCAAAGCAGAAACACAGAATTTCATTGGGTACACTGCGTTAAAGTCTAAAATTCAGTATAAATATCCGGGGGTTTTGGAAGAACAAATTGTTGCAACCATCAATATGCTGATGGAAAACGAAATTTTATTGACCAATCTAAGGGCCCCCTCCAACTGCGACAATGGGTTAGAGTACGTTTTAAATATCTTAGAGCCCATGGAAGGGATCAGCTGGCAGAAAGCAGTACTTCGAGAGATAAACAGTCTCATCCAGCAAATAGGCAATGAGCGGGAGCTGGACAGGATAGACGCAGTCACCATCCAGAGGATCTATATGCTTCAGGATCGTTTGCTTGGACAAGGGAAAGAAAAGGACCTCTTGGCAGTGAACAAGGGCCTTGTGCTCCGGGAAAATAAGCTGCCAGATGACCTGAAAACGGTCATCGAGAACTTTGTAGAAGGGCTTACCTACCTGCAAACAAATATACCTTCAAAGTTGGAGAAATTTAAAAAACAGTTTCAGGAGGAGTATGGCTCGGGGGTAGAGGTACCCCTCTGCGATATTATTGACCAGAACAATTTCAATGGTCTTTCTTACTTAGATACTGAGCAGACGTACCACGACGAAAATGTCAAGAAGATCAGACAAATCGTGGACGAGAAAATCCTGGACTGTCTGCAATCCCAGGAGGAAGAAATCACGCTCTCTTGCAATGATTTCTCGTCGCTTGATCCTGTGAATGAGGATAATCTGGTGGATTCCTTCGATATCAACTTCTTTCTCACCAAAGAGGAGGGCCGCTATTTCCTATCCCTTGCCCCGGCAGGCGGAAGCAGATCCGCTGGATATATGTTCAACCGCTTTGGTCATGTGATGGATGAGAAGTTGTTTACCCAATATAAGGAAAACAACAAAAAGGCAGCTTCAACTTCAGAGGTGGTCTCGGTGGAGATTCGGGAAAGTAACACGAGGGGGCGATTGAGCAATATCAACAATCGCGGCAATGATTACTCGTACTACATCGCCCTTGCCACCAATGACGCGCATTCCGATGAAATAGAGCTTTCCCTGGACGATTTCTTAATTGGCCTTCAAAATGACCGGCTTTATGTTAAATCAAAGAGCTTGGGAAAGCGCTGTAAGATCGTTTATGACTGCATGGTTAATACACAGTTCCTATCGGAAGTGACACGGTTCCTGCTATCCGTGTCTGAGGACAATAAAATTGGGGTCCTATCAGGGGCTTATAACCTATTTGGGAACGACTACCTTTTCATCCCTAGGATTGTGTTTGAGGGAGTTATGGTTCACCCGAAAAGATGGAACCTGACGGCCCACCTTTTTGTGTTAGACACACTGCAATCGTTTACCCAGTCATTTGAATCGCTCCGGCAGAAATACAACATCGACGAGATTGTTTACTTGACGGAGTTGGACAATCGATTGATGCTCAACTTGAACAAGCCATATTCCATGGAGATCCTGTATAAGGAAATTCAGAAAAACCAAATTTTGCGGTTGGACGAATTAGAGCGGAACATCTTGGCCGGCAATGTATGCTTGGATACCCGTGGGCAGGGGTATGTTTCAGAGATCAGTTGTTCGATGTTACGAACGGCTAAGGGAAAAACTGATCTTGTACTGGATCCCAAATTAAAGTATTTATTACAGAATGAGAACAGGCCATTATTGCTGTTACAAGATGGATGGGTCTATGTCAAGCTTTACCGCATGGATGACCGGGAAAATGAAGTACTCAACGCAATCTCCTACTACATAGATAGTATTGGAAGCCCTCGTTTCTTTTATCTGCGGTATTCTGACGAGGCTGGACGACATTTAAGAGTGCGCTTCCAATATAAGGATGAAGCTGCGGCACAGCTGCACCTACTTGACCTGCAAAAAATGCTCATGCGCTTTCGGGAATGCAAGCTCATCCACACTGTGGTGTTTGACCTTTATTTCCGAGAGAACAACCGATATGGCGGTAGTCAGCTCATTGAGCTTGCCGAGCAGGTGTTTTTTGCAGACAGCCGCTTTGTTGTAAGCCTTTTGAATGAAGTTAACGTAGATGAATCTGATGAACTGGAGCAGGCGTACTTATTGGGCATTATTACCATACTTGCCGCCTTCTTTGACCAGAAGGAGGATATGTTAAAACAGATTGAGTTGGCGCCTCTTCTGGATGAAAACAAAAAAGTATTCAGAAAAAACAAGCCGGAGTATATCGGAAAGATCGAACAATTGATCTCCCGTAACTTTTCTGGATTAAGTGAACAGACCAGACAGTTCATCATGGCAAGGGATGAGGCATTAAAAACATACCGCGACAAAATCAGGGCAACAACACGGTTGACCAGCTCTGAGGAAAATATCATTTTTTCTCTTATCCATATGTTCTGTAACCGATTGAATGGGGACAGAAGCCTAGAGTATAGATACTTAAATATCACTCGAGAGGCGTTGTCTAATATCGTCGAAAAGGGTAAGCGACTCGCAAAGAAGGAGGCGTAAAGACGGGAGCTTTTCAACAATCACATATCATAGATTCAGCTCTTGGACGAGTAGAAATAAAAAGGAGTGAATTCTATGAGACAGTATCATGACTTCGATCTGGACATTAAGAAAGTACAGGCCCAAAACGACGATACACAGAACGGTTATGCTTACCTGGTGAAAGATTTTGATGCCCGCAGGTTGACCGCCGATTGGCTTTTGACTAGTTGTAGTGGACACTGCAGATGATAAGCTTTCCTACCACTGAGGAAACATGGAATAGCAAAGAAATAGCATTTACAAAACGCAGGTATGAAACATAATTAGCCTACTTGTCCAAGAGTTGAATTTGTGATATGTGATTACTTTGATGATACACGGACGGGGGTGCTACGCATGTTCTGTGGCCGAATCATGCCAGGAGCTCCTTACGATTTTAATCTTAGTATTAAAAAATAAAGAACGATAAAACATCGTTTGGCGTTTTTGCTAACCATATAGCTATTTCAATGGTTTTGTGTAATACAAGTTATCCTTGTGGAAGTGGTTTTTCTGAAAGAAATAGCAAAAGCTTTGACGAGACAGCCGGGAGAAAGCACCATGACTAACAAACCGATTTTTCTGAACAAATCCGCAAAATCTGAAGCTGTGGATATTATATCTGAAATAATAGTCTATATTGAAAATCAACACAAAAATGGTATGTTGAGAAAGGAATTTTATAATGACACACTGTTGTTTACCTCTGAAATCCTACCTTATATTACAAATCAAGATATGTGGATTGATATAGGCTATAGGATATGTAAGTATATTAAAGAAACCACAGAAAATTATGGATACAGTTATCGAACGGATATGTTTGATTGGTTAGGGTATCAATGCTTTACCGTCAGTGCATTTTGTAAAGAGGCTAATATATTACAAAGCTTTTCACGTAGTATGAACCAGCTTTTATGTATCGCAATAAATAACAAGCTCAATCAAATAGAGAACGCACCAACATATGATATGAATTATGATATGATTAGCGGTGTTTCAGGCGTGCTATACTACCTTCTGGATTGCGATTACACCCAGGAAGAAGAACTTGTTTTGATTAAGTGCGTTGAATATTTGCTGGCCTTCACACAAGATAATGAATTTTGTGGAAAACCCGTGATAAAGTTCCATATTTTACAGCCGAATCAAAACCCCAAGTTTGACCAAAAGGATTTCAAAAATGGGAGTATCAATTTTGGCCTGGCCCATGGTATGCTTGGGCCGCTGATCGCCTTATCCAAGGCCTACGCAAAAGGAATTATTGTAGAGGGCTTAAGAGAAGGAATCGAGAAAATCTATCATCTGTACGAAACTTATCAAGCTATAAATAGATCTTATGTCCCTTATTGGCCCGGCACCATTACAGTAGAGGAGTACTGGGAAGGCACATGTAAGCCGGAACATTTGCACACTGCGTCGTCATGGTGCTACGGGAATGTGGGAATCATGCGTGGTTTACAAAAGGTTGCGTGCTATATGAATTGGCCCGAAAAGGAACAAATTTATGTAGAAGCCATGACGTGTTTTTTAGCCCAAAATCCGAAAGAGTTCCATTTATTTAGTCCCTCGTTGTGTCACGGTTTCTCCAGTGTAGTGGCCATTCAAAACTGTGCCTATTCTGCCTATGGGGATCCAAAACTGCTTACCAATCTGGAACGCAATGTGGGAGAAGTGATTCGAGGATATCGAAAGAACAACGAGCGGAAAGCAAGTTTGATGGAGATCCGGAATGGCACAATTTGGTTAGAGGGTTACTTAAAAGACCTGTCGCTGCTGACCGGTTCTACGGGTATTGCTACAACCTTGTTGTCCTTACAGGGAAATATAAAAACGGGAAAGCTGCTTATGATTGATTGATGATTGACCAAGTGTATCAGAGGAACAACACCCCCTCGGCTGAACCATTGAAAGAGAACGATAGCTTTTTCATTCTTTTCCCCTGAATTTTGAAGAGCATGTTTGAGGTGGACAAGCTTTATATTTTTCCTTCCGACGAGCTGAAAGGAATTGGCGCAACAACTTCATACTGAACAAACAACATTAGCGCCCTGGAACCGCTTGATGCGTTGACTTTCTATGTGCCGCTTGATTTTTGATCTCTGCCTTTTCGGTAGGGCTCGATCAATGCGGTGCAATCAGGTCAACAAATCAAGCGGCTTTTTCTATGCTCATCCGACTCCAGAAAGGACTCGGATGAGTATTTTCCATTGGCTGCCCTATGTGGCGAAATATCCGTGATCTCCGAATTTTTCGATTTGAAAAATTCACACAAAGGAGATTACGGAAATGAAAACTACATATCTGGTCAATCAGGAGCAGCCCGACGGCAGCGTCAGACTCGCAGTTGTATTCTCTGCCCAGTGGCTGTCTATCACAGCGGCAAACAGAGAGCTCCCCCCGGAACAGCGGAGGCACTTTATCGTGGATTATATCGCCGACGGAACCGATTTGGACCGTATGGTTATCGAAGCTCCGACGGAAGAATACCGCACATGGCACAGAGAACATGCTGCCGCGCAACGGAATCACAAATTGGGGCAGAAATACCAGCGGCTTTCCATGGACGCCAGCGCCCAGGCGGAGAACAAAGCCACTCTACTCCACGACAGCATTGCCACTGACACGCAAGTGGAAGCCATGGTCTGCGACCGCCTGCTCATGGAAGATTTGCAGGATGCTTTGCGTGCATGGAAGCCCTGGGCCACTGATTTGCTGGAGCGATATCTTCGAGGCGAAAAACGAAGCTGCACCACTGCGCTGGCTGCGAAATACGGTGTTTCCCCACAGGTGATTCGCAAATATAAACGTCAGTTCGAGGAATTTATAAAAAATTTCCTGTCAGATGTTTCGTTTTGAACTGATTTTGTAAAGAGGGAAAGTGAGAGGGAAGACAAGTCCCTTGTGCACCTTGAAAACCACATACCCATTCACTGAGACATCAATTCCGATGATGTGTGAAAATCACGAGCCACCACAGCAGCTGCGCCGAGACCCTGGAACCAGGAAAGCGATAGAAGCTGCTGCAACCGCCGGATCGCCTCCGGCGCGGCGATGACAATCGGAAGGATCATGGTACTCCCGTCCAGTCACAGTTCCGAACAGTATCCAACCCGTCGCAGGCAATGAGGGCGGCTCTGTCAGAACGACAGTTGGGGTGAAAGTCCCGTGAGGCGGTTTCGCGGACCGCCGCTCAGTGACTTCCCACGCACAGGGGTGTCGAGGACAAATACTGTGCAAAAAGATGCCCAGACTGCCGCGCACACAGAGGCTGAATTCCTCTGTTGGGACGCGGCCGTCCGGGCGCTACATAATCACGCAAAGAGAAAGGAAGATTTTACATGATTTTTAGAGGTGATATTTATTATGCCCGATTGTATCCCATAATCGGCTCAGAGCAAGGCGGCCTTCGCCCCGTTCTGATCGTTCAAAACAACAAGGGGAACAAGCACGGTCCCACCGTGATCGTGGCTCCCATCACCACCAAGCGGAAGAAATGCTACCTTCCCACCCACGTCACCCTGCCGGAGATGATGGATCTGCCCCGGCGTTCCATGGTCCTTCTGGGACAGCTGCGTGTGTTAGACAAGCAGCGGCTACGGGAGTATGTAGCCCATGTGTCCGATGATGGGGACATGGAGGGAATCGACGAAGCCCTCAGCGCCAGCCTTGCGCTGCCCTACCGTCCATAGCAGACAAGAAGGAGTTGATCCCCATGAAATCCACAACACACTTGACCATCGATGGATACGAAATCTTTGCCTGCTTCCCCCCGACCTGCAACCAGGACGTTTCCCTGCGCGTGAAGCAAATTATGCTTTCCACCTTTTTTACGAACCCTTCTCCCAAAGAACCTAATAGTACCCTTGCAATCCCGGCAACGGTGGGAGATAATAAGGACGGGAGCGAACCCCATGCACCTTGAAAAATTTATCCTATCTAACACCTAATAAATCAAAAAAACGTCCTTCCGTTTTCCTCCCTATAGAAAGGACGTATTTAGCATGATGAAAAACCGCGTGTACTGTTTATACCGCGTATCCACCGACAAACAGGTGGACTATGACAACAAAAGCCAAGCCGATATCCCCATGCAGCGGAAAACCTGCCACCGTTTTGCGGAGGAAAAGGGCTGGACCATCCTCCATGAGGAACAGGAGGACGGCGTGTCCGGCCACAAAATCCGGGCGGAGGACCGGGACAAGCTCCAGACCATCAAGGAACACGCCAAGCAGGGAAAGTTCGATATCCTGCTTGTGTTCATGTTTGACCGCATTGGCCGCATCGCGGACGAAACTCCCTTTGTGGTGGAGTGGCTCGTGAAGAACGGCATCCAGGTATGGAGCACCCAGGAAGGGGAACAGCGTTTTGATAACCACACCGATAAGCTCACCAATTACATCCGCTTCTGGCAGGCGGACGGAGAGAGCGAAAAGACTTCCATCCGCACCAAAACTGCCCTGGGCCAGTTGGTGGAGTCGGGCGGCTTCAAGGGCGGTGTGGCCCCCTATGGCTATGATCTGGTCAAGAGCGGCAAGGTCAACAAGCGCAAACATGAGCTGCTCGCGCTGTCCCTCAATGAAACGGAAGCTGCTGTGGTCCGCATCATCTTCGACAAGTATGTGAACGAAGGGTATGGCGCTCAGCGCATCGCCACCCATCTGAACCAACTGGGCTATCGCGCCCGCAGCGGGAAGCCTTGGCACCACGCCACCATCCGGGGGATCATCTGCAATCTGACCTATACCGGCATCCTGCGAAGTGGAGAAAGCCGGTCTGAGGTGTTACCTCATTTGCAGGTCATCTCCCCAGAGATCTTCGAGGCCGCCCAGCGTATCCGCACCTCCCGGGCCAACGCCGCAGAGGCTGCGCGCACAGTCCCACGAAATATCGGCGGACAATCGCTTTTGTCTGGAAACGTCTTTTGCGGGCATTGCGGCTCCCGCCTATCTCTCACGACGAACGGGAAAGCCTACCCTTGCAGCGCAGACCCCAACCGTGTGGTCAAGCGCGTCCGCTATATCTGCTACGGCAAAACCCGAAAACAGACCCAGTGCGACGGGCAGACGGGATGATATACTGCGCACATCTCAGAGGGGATTATTGACAACCTGGTCCGCCAAATCTTCGCCCGGATGAGAGAACTTCCCAAGGAAGAGGTTGTGAATCTCCGTTACCGTGAAAAAATGGCGGAGCGCAAAGCTCTATTGCGTACCCTTCACAGGGACCACGCCAAGGCCGCCGAAGAATTGACCATGCTTAAATCGGAAATTCTCAAGTCCCTGCAAGGTGAGAGCACTTTCCCGAAAGATGTCCTAAGTTCCATGGTCTCCGAGGCAAAAAGAAAGTGCGCTGACCTGCAAACGCAGCTCACAGCGGCCCAGAGCGCCTATGATGAGGGGCAGGTCGTTATGGCCTCCTTGTCCGCGCAGTAGGATGACATTCTCTCCTGGGCCGACCTGCACAGCACAGCCAGCCCGGAGGCGAAGAAAATGATCGTGAACTGTCTTATCAAACGGGTAGGGTTTCCAGAGGCTACAAGCTCCATATCGAGTTCAACATCAACTTCGAGCAGTTCAGCCGGGGCTGGATATTCGCAAATCCGCCGCATAAAAAACGCCTTGAAATCACATGGATTTCAAGGCGTTTGGTGGAGATAAGCGGGATCGAACCGCTGACCTCTTGAATGCCATTCAAGCGCTCTCCCAGCTGAGCTATACCCCCGTGTTCTTTTCGCCTCTCGCTCGAGGCAAGAGTTATATTATCAGACGGGAGAGCATTTGTCAACAGCTTTTTTCGATTTTTTTGAAAAACTTGAATTTTTTTAGCGGGTCATGTTATCGAAGGCATTTTCCACGTTGCGGGCGGCCCGGTTGATGGTCCGGCGGATCTTCTTTTCCTTGGCCTTCAGGCGTATCCCCAGGCAGGTGCCGGCGGCCATGCCCACCACCACGCCGGTGCAGAACTGATTGCAGCACATAAGGTGGTCTCCTTTCCGTGAATTTGTCTCATGGAGACGGGTTTAGTCTTTCCCTCTTTGACGGAAAATTCGTTGCTAAAATATGAGAGTTACTATATAATGAAGTGTTATTGATTTTGAAACATCGGAGGAGAAAGCATGACAACACTGTACCTCATTCGACACGCCGAGGCGGAGGGAAACCTGTACCGCCGCATCCACGGCCAATATAACAGCCTCATCACGGACAACGGCTACCGGCAGATCCGGGCCCTGCAGGAGCGGTTTGCCGATGTGCCCATTGACGCAGTCTATTCCAGCGACCTCTTCCGCACCATGACCACCGCCCGGGCCATCTATGTCCCCAAGGGCCTGCCTCTCCAGACCCGCTCGGATCTGCGGGAGTTGAACATGGGGGAATGGGAAGACCGCTCCTGGGCGGGAATCGACCGGGCGAACAAGGAGATGATGGGCCTGTTCTCCGCCACCTCTCCCGACTTCCGGGCCCCCGGCGGAGAGAGCTTTCCCGAGGTCCGTCGGCGGGGCACGGCGGCCCTTTTGGACATCGCCGCCAAGCATCCCAACGGGACGGTAGCCGTCTTCGCCCACGGCACCTTTATCCGCAACACGGTGGCGGAATTTTTAGGGATCGGCCCGGAAAACATGAAAAAAATGGGCCACAGTGACAACACCGCCGTGTCCCTGCTGGAGATTGAAAACGGCAAGGTCCACGTGGTCTATATGGACGACAACTCCCACCTCACCCCGGAGATTTCCACCCTGGCCCGCCAGCACTGGTGGAACAAGGCGGACAAGAAGCTCGATGTAAACCTGTGGTTTGCCCCCTTTGACCTATCCCAGGAGGAAAACCGCGCCTTTTACCGGGCCTGCCGGGAGGACGCCTGGAAAAACCTCTACGGACGCCTGGACCGTTACGACGGCGAAGGCTTCCTCAGCGAGGCCTACCACCACTGGCAGGCCAACCCCCAGAGCCTGGCCATGGCTATGGCGGGCAGCCATCCCTCCGGACTCTTGCAGTTGGACCTGGACCGGGGCGCCCGAGAAAAAAAGGGGTACATCTCCTTCCTCTACCTCTCCCCGGAGCAGCGCCGGAATGGGGTGGGCGTTCAGCTCATCGGCAAGTCCATCAGCGTCTACCGGCCCCTGGGCCGGGATTGGCTCCAGCTCTCCTGCTCCGAGGCCAACAAGCCCGCCCTGGCCTTCTATGAAAAATACGGCTTCCGAAAAAGCAGCTCGGCACCCGGAGCCTACGGCACCCTGTATGAGATGGAAAAGTATATCGGCTACGAGGACCAAGGTGAGTTGGATTGAAAAAATATCACGACTTTCTCCCCATCTCCCGGGAGGATATGCTCCGGCGGGAATGGTATTACTATGACTTCCTGGTGATCACCGGGGACGCCTATGTGGACCACCCCTCCTTTGGCACCGCCATCATCAGCCGGGTGCTGGAGGACGAGGGTTACCGGGTGGCCATCCTGGCCCAGCCCAACTGGCGGGAGCTGGCCTCCTTCACCGCCCTGGGGCGGCCCAGGTACGGCGTTTTCATCAACGGCGGGAACATCGACTCCATGGTGGCCCACTATACCGCCGCCCGAAAGCGCCGCCACGACGACGCCTACTCCCCCGGCAACCGGGCCGGGCTCCGGCCGGACCGGGCCACCATTGTCTACGCCAACAAGGTCCGGGAGGCCTTTGGGGACATCCCCATTGTCATCGGCGGGCTGGAGGCCTCCCTGCGGCGGTTCGCCCACTACGACTACTGGGAGGACAAGGTCCGCCGCACCATCCTCCTGGACGCCCAAGCGGACCTGCTGGTCTATGGCATGGGGGAGCGGGCCACCCGGGAGATCGCGGCCCTTTTGGCCGCCGGAACGCCGGTGGGAGAGATCACCGGGGTGAGGGGCACCTGCTTTCTGGCCAAGAGCCCGGAGACCTGTCCCTTTCCCGCCCTGACGGTGGCCTCCTACGAAGCGGTCTGCCGGGACAAGCGGGCCTATGCCGCCGCCAACCTGGTGGAGTATGACGAGCACGACCCCGTCCGGGGCCGGGGGGTCATCCAGGCCCACGGGGACCGGTATCTCATCGCCAATCCCCCCGCCATGCCCCTGACCACCCAGGAACTGGACGCCGTGGCCGAGCTGCCCTACATGAGAGAGCCCCATCCGGTTTACGATTCCATGGGAGGCGTGCCCGCCATTGAAGAGGTCCGCTTTTCCGTCACCCACAACCGGGGGTGCTTCGGAGCCTGTAAATTCTGTTCCCTGGCTTTCCATCAGGGGCGGATGATTACCTCCCGCAGCCACGAGAGCGTCATCCGGGAGGTCACCGCCCTGACCCAGCATCCCGGCTTTAAGGGCTACATCCACGACGTAGGCGGCCCCACCGCCAACTTCCGGCGGCCCTCCTGCAAAAAGCAACTGAAACACGGCCTGTGCAAGCACCGGGACTGCCTGGCCCCCACGCCCTGCCCCAACCTGGACGCCGACCACACCGACTATCTCCTCCTCCTGCGAAAGCTGCGGGAGATCCCCGGTATCAAGAAAATTTTCATCCGCTCGGGCATCCGCTTTGACTACCTGCTCCAGGACAAAAACGGCGAGTTTTTCGCCGATCTGGTCAAGCACCACATCAGCGGCCAGTTAAAAGTAGCACCCGAGCACTGTGTGGGCCACGTGCTGGACGCCATGGGAAAGCCCCACATCCAGTCTTACGAAAAGTTCCGGGAAAAATACCAGCGGCTGAACCAGAAATACGGCAAAAACCAGTTCCTGGTGCCCTACCTCATGTCCTCCCACCCAGGCAGCACCCTGTCCGACGCCATCGCCATGGCCCAGTGGATCAACAAGACCGGCCGCCAGCCCGAGCAGGTCCAGGATTTCTATCCCACCCCGGGCACCCTCTCCACCTGCATGTACTACACCGGCCTGGACCCCCGGACCATGGAGGAGATCTACGTGCCCAAGTCCCCCCACGAAAAGGAGCTCCAGCGGGCCCTGCTCCAGTGGAAGCGCCCGGAGAAGCGCCGGCTCATCATGGAGGCCCTGCACCGGGCCGGGCGGGAAGACCTCATCGGCTACGGGCCGGACTGCCTGCTGCGGCCCAACCGGCCCGGCAAAGCCAATGATGGGGGACAGGACCGCCCCGGCAAGGCCGCGGCAAAGGCCCAAGGCCGTCCCGCCAGGGGCGGAAAGACCCCCTCCAACCGGGGAAAGAGCGCTTCCCCACGGGGCGGACATTCCACCCCCCGTCCCGGCAGCGGCCGGAACGGGAAAAAGCGGCGGTAAGGCCCCCTTGCCCGCGGGAAAAGCCAGCTTCCTCCTTGCCAAGGGTCTTTCGGTGAGATATAATGAAAGCACATCAACGGCAGCCTGTAAGAAATCCCAGGCGCCGGTTCAGAAAAGAGGGACCACCATGAAAAAAAGAGCACTCTCCCTGTTACTCAGCCTTTCCCTGATCTTCTCCCTGGTCATCCCCGCCATGGTCACCACCGCCGCGGCGGCCTACAGCCCGGGGATCTTCCAGGGCTCCTCCTGGTACGGACGGTATACCGGGTGGAAGGACAGCGAAGCCAACCCCATCGAACGATACATGAACATGACCATTTCCTCCTGTGATGCCCAGGGCAACATCAGCGGCACGGCTTACGTGACCACCGTCCCCGGCCAGGACGACAGTGCCTGGATCAAATACGAGTTCAAGGGCAAGATCGACCTGAGCACCGGCGACTTTACCATGATGGGCACCAAGAAGCTCAGCAGCGACGGCAGCAGCAACTGGAACTTTGCCGAGTTCACCGGCACCTACGGCAGCTCCAACATCGTTGGGATCTGCGACGGGAGCCCGAAGCGGAATTTCTCCTTCGGCCTGGTCTCCGGCTGGGCCAAGGACGAGGTGACCCAGGCCGACTCCCTGGGCCTCATCCCCGACACCCTCTACGGCAAGGACCTCTCCCAGCCCATCACCCGTGCGGAGTTCTGCGCCGTGGCATTGCAGCTGTATGAGAACCTCACCGAGAGCGAGGTCCCCTATGCCCCCTCCCCCTTCACCGACATCGCCGGGGACCCCGACGCCGACAGCATCGCCCGGGCCGCCTCCCTGGATATCACTGTGGGCACCTCCCCCACCACCTTCTCCCCCAGTTGGAACATCTCCCGGGAGCAGTTGGTGACCATGCTCACCCGAACCGTAAAGAAATATCTCTATCCCGACTGGACCTACTACACCGACGCCAGCTACCCTGTGGATGTCTCCGGGGTGAAAGCCTACGCCGACGACAAGGACATCTCTGACTACGCCAGAGAATCCGTCTACTACCTCTCCAAGCTGGGGGTCGTGGGCGGCATCGGCAATAACACCTTCGCCCCCAAGGCCATCACCTCCGCCCAGCAGGCCGCCGGTTACGCCACCGCCACCCGGGAGCAGGCCCTTCTCATCGCAGTGAGACTGCATAACAGCTCTGACAAATTCTAAACCCCAGGAAATGAAAAACCAGCTATCCTTCCAAGGAAGGATAGCTGGTTTTTTGCTCAGGGCTTGCAGCTTCCGCAGGGCTGGTAGCCTTGGGACACCAGGGTGTCCCGGTCGGTGGTGGTCTCCTTCCGGTTTTGGGCGGAGATCCGGGCCGCGCCGTCGCAGTCGGGCAGGTGGAATTTTTTCGAGCTGGTGTTCAGCACGTAGGTAGTCAGGGTGTCTCCCTCCTGGGAGGAAGAGGTATAGGAGGTCTCGTCTGTGCCGATGGTGGGATCAGCCCAGGACTCGCCGGTGGCATAGTCGATGGCCACGCCGGGCTCAGCGTTGAAGCACAGCACGTTGAAGCAGATCCCCGCGCCGTCGTCCTCCACGCTGTAGGCCTCCATCTGGACCCCCCAGGCCACCAGATCGGCGCCGTCGTAGACGGGGGTGACCCGGTAGAGGACGTGGTTGCCGGTGCCTTTGACGTAGTCAGCCACCTCGTTTTCAAAGGGAAGCATCCCCTGGGTGTTCATGAACCGGGTGCCGGTGATAAGGTTCTTCTCGTTGGCGTTCTCCCCAGACAACTGGAAGCCGATGAGGTGGCAGCGGTTATAGAGATACTGGCCGTCCACCCAGTCGTATTTGGCCGTAACCCATCCCGAAGGCTTCACCTGGCCGATCTCTCCCCGGGGTTCGGTGGGCATGATCTCCTGACAGATGTTGGCGTAGGCCACCCCGCAGCGGCCCAGATAGTCCAGCCTGGAGTAGCTTTCAAAGGCCTCGGTGGTCAGGTTTTCCGGGTCGAACTCCGGCTGGTTGCCGTTGATCTCCACATAGGGCTGCTCGGTGCGGAACTGGGTGATCTCCACCTGGCCCAGGTCCACGGCGGGCTGGGCGGCGGGCTCCGTGCAGCCCGCCAGAAGCAAGCTCCACAGCAGGAGCAGCAGGGCCAAGGGGCGTCGGATTCGTTTCATGGTTGTTCTCCTTTTGTTTGGGGTAGAGGCAAAAGAGCCGGGCCAGTTGGCCCGGCTCTTGTTTTCACAGGTAGGGTGGAAAACCAATCAGGACTTGGTCCACTTAACGCCCTGGGGGGTGTCCATGAGGGTGATGCCCATGGCCTTGAGCTCGTCGCGAATGCGGTCGGCCTCGGCGAAGTTCTTGGCCTTCCGGGCCGCCTGACGGGCCTGGATCATGGCCTCCACCTTCTCGTCCAGGTTCTCCTCTTCCTTCTTGTTGTAGAGCAGGCCCAGAACCTCGGTGAACTCGTGGAGCATCTCCAGGCAGGCCTTGGCCAGGGCCTTGGTGGGCTCCTTTTCCACGGCGATGTTGATGGCCCGGACCAGCTCGAAGATGACACTGATGGCGTCGGCGGTGTTCAGGTCGTCGTCCATGGCGTCGTCAAACTTCTGGCGGTAGCTGTCGAAGGTCTCGGTGAAAGCCTTCTCCTCCGCGGTCAGGTCTCCATCGGCGCCGTTCTTGGTCAAAAACTCCAGGTTGCTCTCGGCAGTGTACAGACGGTCCAGGGCGTTCTGGGCCATGATGAGGGAGTCTCTGGAGTAGTTCAGGGGGGAGCGGTACTGGGCGGAGAGCATGAAGAAGCGGACGGCCTCATAGCCGTAGGCCTCGGCGGCCTCCCGGACGGTGAAGAAGTTGCCCAGGGACTTGGACATCTTCTGGTTGTCGATGTTCAAAAAGCCGTTGTGGAGCCAGTAGTTGACGAACTTGCAGCCGTTGGCGGCCTCGGACTGGGCGATCTCGTTCTCGTGGTGGGGGAACTGAAGGTCTTCGCCGCCGCAGTGGATGTCGATGGTCTTCCCCAGATAGCGGTTGGACATGGCGGAGCACTCAATGTGCCAGCCGGGGCGGCCCTGGCCCCAGGGGGATTCCCAATAGGGCTCACCGGGCTTGGCGGCCTTCCACAGGGCAAAATCCAGGGGGTCCTCCTTCACGTCGTTCACGTCGATGCGGGCGCCGGCCTGGAGGTCCTCAATGGGCTGGTGGGAGAGCTTGCCGTAGTCGGTGAACTTCTTGGTGCGGTAATACACGTCGCCGTTCACAGCATAGGCGTAGCCCTTGTCGATGAGGGTCTGGACCAGGTCGATGATCTGCTGGATGTTCTCGGTGGCCTTGGGGTGGATGGTGGCGTCCCGCACCCCCAGGCCGTGGGCGTCTTTGAAATACTCCTCGATATACTTCTCAGAGATCTCCTGGGAAGTGGCGCCCTCCTCGTTGGCCCGCTTGATGATCTTGTCGTCCACGTCGGTGAAGTTCTGGACAAAGGTCACCTTGTTGCCCCGGTACTCCAGGTACCGGCGCAGCACATCGAAGAGGATCATGGGGCGGGCGTTGCCCACGTGGATAAAGTTATACACGGTGGGGCCGCAGCAATACATTTTCACCTCGCCGGGGGTGATGGGAACAAACTCCTCTTTCCGGCGGGTCATGGTGTTAAACAGCTTCATGGTGGTTCTCCTTCCTCTGTTCTTCTTCCTTTAGTTTTTCAAGATGCTGCCGGTCTAAATAATTTTCCAGCCAGGTGATCCGGGAGGCCATGGCCTCCATCTCCTTCTGGACGGGGTCGGTCATATTTACCTGGTCCACGTTGCCGGCGAAGTTTGGCTTCTCCCCGGCGATGCGGACCACCCGGGCGGGGACGCCCACGGCGGTGGCGTTTTCAGGGACCTCCGACAGGACCACCGCGTTGGCAGCGATGCGGGAGCCGTCCCCCACCTTAAAGGGCCCCAGGATTTTGGCTCCCGAGCCGATGAGGACGTTGTTGCCGATGGTGGGGTGGCGCTTTCCCTGGTCCTTACCGGTGCCGCCCAGGGTGACTCCTTGATAGACCAGGACGTCGTCCCCCACCTCTGCCGTTTCGCCGATGACGATGCCCATGCCGTGGTCGATGACGAAACGGCGGCCGATGGTGGCGCCGGGGTGGATCTCCACCCCCGTCCAGAACCGGCTCCACTGGGAGACTAGACGGGCCATAAAGCGGCAGTTGTGCCGGTAAAACCAGTGGGCAATGCGGTGGTTGATGGTGGCGTGGACGCCGGGGTAGAGGAGGAAGACCTCCAGCTTGCTCCGGGCGGCGGGGTCACGGGCCTGATAGGCCCCCAGGGTTTCAATCAGATGGGGCAAAATTCTGTCACCTCTCAAACATATTGACAGCGGGACCCAGCGCACAGCCCTGTGACACAACCGAAACAACGGCGCCGGGCCGGGAGCTCCGGGAAGGGCGTTGGCTGGGCTGCAACAAAAAAACCTCTCGACCAAGGCTTGGTCAAGAGGCGATGTTCTCGCGGTTCCACTCTTTCTTTTCACTCAAAGGGCTGGTAACGGGGCCAAACCGGAGGGCATCTGCATCCCTCTCGCTCCCGGGCGCACTTTCCCGTCTCTCCCTGTGGGGCGGCTTGCAGTCGGTGGCCTCCCCTCTCTGTCCAGATCTGATGGCGGTACTCTTCCCGTTCCACACGAGATGAAGTTTTTCACAGTACCAGTATATTATCACGCCCCGCCGAAGGTGTCAAGAGGAAGTCTTTCCTGGGAATTCCCAAAAATTTTTGCCTGGAGGGTCTCTCCCCTCATGACAATTCTCTATCCTGGTGCTATGATGGAGCAGAGAGACGCGCCAGGGGCGCGTGGAGAGAGAGGAGAGTTTTTCATGACAGAGAGAGAACTGGAATCCTTAGGGGCCTCCTGTTCCATTCTAACGGACCTCCGGGCGGGACGGGAAATCGCTTGGATCAACCCCAGCCAAGTCCCCTTTGAAACGGCCAGCCAGAGCTGCGACCTGACCATGGCGGATATCGACCAGGCAGAGGCCCGCCTGGCCCGGTTCGCCCCCTTCCTGATGGCGTGCTTCCCCCAGCTCCGGGCGGCGAAGGGGGTCATCGAGTCCCCCCTGACCCCGGTGCCCCGGCTCCAGGAGAAGCTGGAGGAGAAATACGGCGTCCGGATGCCCGGGCGGCTGCTGTTGAAGCAGGACAACGCCCTGGCCGTGGCGGGGTCGGTGAAGGCCCGGGGGGGCATCTATGAGATTTTGAAGCACACCGAAGACCTGGCCCTGGCTCACGGCCTGCTTACCGGCCCCGGTGACGACTACACCAAGCTGGCCACCCCCCAGGCCAGGGAATTCTTTGGCCAATACACCGTCCAGGTGGGCTCCACGGGCAACCTGGGGCTGAGCATCGGCATCATGAGCGCGGCGGTGGGCTTCCGGGTGATCGTCCACATGTCCGCCGACGCCAAGGGGTGGAAAAAGGACCTGCTCCGCAGCCACGGGGTCACGGTGCGGGAGTATGAAGCCGACTACGGCGAGGCCGTAAAAAACGGCCGCCGTCTTTCTGACCAAGACTCCAAAAGCTACTTTGTGGACGACGAGAACTCCCAGGCCCTTTTCCTGGGCTATGCTGTGGCCGCCAAGCGGCTGGTGGGACAGCTCCAGGCCCTGGGGATTCCCGTGGACGCCGGCCACCCCCTCTTCGTCTATATTCCCTGCGGCGTGGGCGGCGCGCCGGGGGGAATCAGCTTTGGCCTGAAGCAGGTGTTCGGAGACGCCGTCCACCCCTTTTTCGTGGAGCCCACCCAGGCCCCCTGCATGGTGCTGGGGATGGCCACCGGCCTGCACAACGCCATTTCCGTGCAGGATGTGGGCCTGTCCGGCCTGACCCACGCCGACGGGCTGGCAGTGGGCCGTCCCTCGGGCTTCGTGGGCCGGGTGATGTCCCCCTTCCTCAGCGGGGCTTTTACCGTGGAGGACGGGAAGCTCTATGCGTACATGCGGGACCTGCTGGAGAGTGAGGAGATCTTCATCGAGCCCAGCGCCTGCGCGGCTATCCAGGGCCCCCTGCTTCTGCTCCAGCGCCCGGAGGGTTTGGCTTATTTGGAGAAGCAGGGCCTGACTTCCCATCTGGCCCAGGCCACCCATATCCTCTGGTCCACTGGCGGCAGCCTGGTGCCGGAGGCGACCAAGGCGGACTATCTGCGCACCCACTTGCTCTAACCAACAAAATTACATCACCTGTCAAACGCCCTGTGCGGTCGGGAATCCCCCGCCGCACAGGGCGTTTTTGTGTTGTGGAGGGACGGGATCACTGGGGGGCCAAAAGAAAGAGCCGCTGCGAAAATCGCGACATCCCCTTCTTTTTTCATCTCGCTAAAAATTTTCTTGTTATTTTCATGTCGGAAAGTGTCGATTTTCATGCATTTTCTAAATTTTGTCGTATGATTTCTATAGTTGCTATTAGTAATTTTTTGCTTATAGTAACTATATTACATCCCGCTCTTGGGAGCAGGAAATTTTTGTAAAATACAGAGAAAAGGAGAATGAATCCCATGACCGACATCATCCAAGAAATTTTGCGCCCCTTTGAGGTAACGCCCCGCTTCGCGGGCTACCCCGCCCTGACCCTGGCCGTAGCCCGCTGCCTGGAGGACCCGGACCGGCTCTCGTCCGTCACCTCGGAGCTCTACCTTCCCGCCGCCCGGCAGCAGGGGTGCAAGTTGGCCTGTGTAGAGCGCAACCTGCGCACCATCGTCCAGCACGCCTGGGACGTAAACCCCGCCGAGCTCCGCGTCCTGGCGGGCTATCCCCTCTTCACCGCCCCCACGGTCTCCGCCTTTCTGGCCTTTTTGACCCGGGAGGTGGCCAGACGCCTGCCCTCTGCCCAGTAACCGAAGAAACGGAAAGGAGAATTCCCATGACTGACATCCTCAAAACCATTCTGCTCCAGATGGACACGACCCACAACTACACGGGGTTTCCCCCTCTGGTGGTCACGGTCTCCCGCTATCTGGAGGACCCCCAACGGATTTTTTCCGTGGAGAAGGAGCTCTACGCCCCGGCGGCGGCCCAGTGCGGCTGCCCCACAAGCCATGTGGAGCGGAACATCCGCACCATCATCCAGCACGCCTGGAAGAAGAACCCCCGCAAGGTGCGGGAACTGGCCCGCTGTGAGCTCACCACCTACCCCACCGTTTCGGAGTTCATTGAGCTGCTGGCTCTGGAAGCCCAAAAGTATCTGCCGCCCACCGCCTGAGGGTTTGGGACAGGAAAGGGTCCCCCGGCGCGTAACCGCGCCGGGGGACCTCTGTTTACCCTTGGGCGTCTATGATGAGATCAAACCGCTCCTGCTGTCCCTCCGCCGTGGTTCCCTGGCCGGTGAACACGTAAACGGGATAGAGATAGGTCGCGCCGCCCGCCGCTCGGGCGTCTGCGTAATAGGCTAGGCCGCCGGTTTCCAGCCGGGGGGACTGCAATGCTTGGGAGCAGCTGTCGGAGTAATTCCCCTGGGCAAGGTCCTCTTCCAGCCTCTCCCGAGGCTTCCCTTGGACGAGGACTTTCTCCCCCACCTCCGCCGCCAGCTTGTGGACGGAAAACAGCCTGCCTTGACAGTCCATGGAGACCACAATGCGGAACACGCCTAAAATCGTCTTCCCTTCTACGCCGGGGTAGAGATAGACCTCTTTCCCCAGCGAATACTCCGGCACGTTCCCACCGCCGCCGGTGATCTCCGTCACCACCGTGTTGTATCGCTCCCCTGTCCAAAGGCCATGCTCCTCCACGAATTTCTCCGCGATCTCTCGGGCGGCCTCGTCGGACAGAGGCGTCTCCGATGGCGCTAAGGAGGAATACCCCTCTTTGGCGTCATAGGTCCAGTAGCCTGTGGTTTGGTCAATGGTGACCACATAGTCCGGTCCAACATACCTGCCGTCTACCGTGGGCGGGCCCAAGGTAATGCCAAAGGCGGCCTCGATTTCTTCCTTTGCTTTCTCCGGGTCCACATGCAGGCGGTAGGCATGGATCGAGTCCCCTTCTGCAACGGAAAGCTCCGCCGGCAAGGCCAGCTCCGCCCCCTTTAACATGCCTGCCTGGGGAAGGGCGGGCCGGCCCACTTCAGCCGTCCCCGTGCCGCAGGCGCACAAGACAGCACCCATACCAGCCAAGAGCAGCGCCGCCCATAAAAACCGAACACACCGTTTCAATCCCTTCACCTTCCTTCGTTGGGGTTTCTTATGTTTATTGTACCATATTTCCCCGCTGCGTTTCTTCGGATTTTCATACGATATGGTAAATTCCGGAGAAACACCGCCCCAGCAGGAAGGCCGCTGCCCTGCGGGCCAGGGACAGGCCGACGGCCACGGCCTCGGACGGCGGCGTCTCCGATCGTGTTAGCGCATGCCAATCATTCAAGGCTCCCGGTCCATCACAGTGCTATCGATCGAAAAGGAAAGGCTTTCGTCAGGAACCCAAAAGGTTTGCTCATCTCCACCGGCAACAGGCTGTACTTGGCACCAAGTACCATCCCGAGACAGGATTTTCACATAGCCGGTAAGACTTTCCGCCGCTTCCCCGTTTATGCTTCGATATGCAGTCTGGTTCGCCGCATTAGCCATATTTCCTTGCCGCAAATCCTCTTCCTTTTCAGAAAGGATACTATCAGAAATCTCTCCATATAAAGACTCCGTGGTGTCACCCGTTGGGACAAACACTCGCACGGTGTCTCCCTCATTTTTCAGGACAAGGACAAGATCTCCCCTCTTCAAAGGATATTCCTCAGTCAAAGACACCCAAGCTTTTTCTCCGTTTTCATCTGTCAGCGCACAGTAGCAGTTTCTTAATACAGCATCTTCCAGTAAGACAGCAGTTTTTCCGCTACGTTCTACTGTCTGAACCTGTATATTTTGAATATCCTCCGGTTGATTAGAATCCTCAACTATTGCGCTGTTGCACCCAGTCAGAAACAGAAAACAGGCAGAAAAGAAAAGAACTACTTCTTTCATTGTGAACCTCCTAAAATAGCATATTTATTTTATAATTCTTCTGGCAGATAGAACACTCTATCTGCCAGAAGAATATTCGGTTAACCCGTTATCCCCTTATATCTAAGCGCAACATAGCCACCGGAGGAGAGGCTCGCAATCGGTCTATTCGTATGAGAAACCTTGTCGTATTTGTTAAGCGTAGTCGCTTCAAATAAAACATAGTTTCCTGCTCCATCCGCATATTCATACAGTACAATATGACTACCGCTCTTATTCAATGCGTCCGCAGGCTTCAACTGATTATATGCTATTGAATTACAAATGCTGCCAATCGTACCGGTGCCATATTTTGTAGACTGCCGCCAACATCTACTCACATACCCAGAGCAATCAAGGCCGTATGTATTTGCGACATGTCCCGGTGTAGAGGTGTTAATGTTGCCTACCCGACCAGAATTACTCATTCCAGTTTTATATTGGGCCGTAGTGCTAAATCCACCCCAGCAATATGGCATATACGAATAAGTTCCTGCTCCAGTAACATACCTTGGACGGGTCCAATTGGACAAAGCTGCTAAATTTTTACTTGAACAAGACCAGGTAAAGCTACTATGATATGCTTTAGCATCGTTCATAACAGCCGTTCTGGAAATCGAAGTAAGCGCTTGTGTCTCAATGCCTGTATTATCTCGGAAAGAAGTAGTAGACATGTTGCTTTCTTTTAATTTAGAAGAAAACTTGTCTGCTGTACCCATGTTCTCTGTCTTCATCTCAGCAATCGTAGCTCCATCAATTGTCAAATCAAATTGATAAACCTTTCCATCCTCAACAGTCACGGGATCACACATGCTGGGAGCAACAGATTCTACAGGCGCACAAGCAATTACGGTATCATCCGGATCAATCGTCCGAATTGTCTCCTCAACATCACAAGTGCCATCTGCGTAGCAGGCCATATCAATTTGCTTGACAACGTGCTTGTTATCAGCGTTTTTGCCCAAATACTGCGCTCCGGCAATGTAATTTGTGGAATACAACGTAATAGTATCTGTAACACTACCAGATGTGTTCAGAATGTAAATTGTGCACTTGTGGCCTGAATTTTCATTATTTTTTGTTTCAATGGAGGTACGATAAAAAGTATTATCATCTACCATATATCCATCAATTGTTTGATCAAGTGTCAACTTACCTGTAGAGGAATCCACAAGAAAACGATGTGTCTTTCCTCCTTCAGGAGTTGGCTCAGATACATACACGTATTGACCGCTTGCTTTGAAGTCAACCGCATTATCAATGTCCATAGCTTTTCTTGCTGTACCAATAAATTCCTGCTTACCATTTTCAATTTTAGAAATAGTAAGATTATTGTCCAGAACAAGTATCTCGCTATCATCATTAACAGCAAGCGCCGTCCCTATAATATCAAAGCTATCCAAGGTAATCTTAGCTGCCTGTTTGTTATCTCGATACTGGAACACTGTATTATTTGCAGTATTCAACATATACATTCCATTGTCCGAGATGCTATAATCACTTGGCCCATAGGCATTTCCTTGTTCATCAGTAGTTGCATACAATGCACCAGTTTTACCTACGGACAACGGCACCTGCTCCACCGTCTCATATACAGGTGCCGTAGCAGAAGCTCCCATACAAAGAGACATAGCCATAATTACCGCAAGGATAACAGCTACTATATGTTTATATTTGCTCACAAATATTCCTCCTCATCTTCAATTTTGTGTTTGGAACTGGCGGGAAGTATGGCAGTGCCCCTGCCATACTCCCCTGGGTGGTTAGGGACAAGGTTTGGCAGCGGACCTCTGGGGCTGCGCCGCATGATTTCATATTATGCCAAAGCCTCACGGTTTCGCGGGGGGTGCGTCCACGCCGAACTTGTCCTTGATCAGCGTGAGCTTTGCCTGAGTGTTCCCGGCGGTCTTGTCCTGGAGGACCACCTTGGTGGCCGTCTGGCCGTTGCCGTCGGTGACAGTCTGGGTGACATACTCCACCTCACCGGCGTTCAGGGCGTTCCAGATCATCTGGGCGGCGCTGTCCCGGGAGAGGGGCGCGCTGGGGTTCAGGTCATCCAAGCCCTGGAACAGGCCGGCCTGGGCAGCCCGGACAGAGACATTCGTCTCCCACATGGGGGTGTTAAAGTTCTCCCGTTCTGCCTCATAGCCCAAAGCCACCAGCAGCATCTTCGCCGCCTGGAAGCCGGTGACCTGGTCCTCGGGGGCGAACTTGCCGCCGCCCACACCGGCCACCACACCGGCCTTGGTGCAGGCCTCGATATAGGGGGCGGCCCAGTTCCCGGCGATATCGTTGTAGGTGGGAGTGGCGGCGCTGCTCAGGGCAGGGGCCTTGCCGCCGTTGAGGGTCACGCAAAGCATCTTGCACATCTCGCCCCGGGTCACGTTCCCAGCGGGCCGATAGCTGCCGTCGGGATATCCGCCAATGATGTGCAGGGCCACGCAGGCGTCCACGGCCTCCGTGTGCTTGATCTCCTTCTGGTCAGTGAACGCCGCCCCGGCGCTCACCACCATAACGCTGAGCATCATAGCCGCGCAAAGGGCCACGCTCCATACTTTTTTCAACTGTTTCATAGGGATCTCCTTTCAGGTTTGATGGCAGAGAATGTTCTCTCTATTTTATAAACGTCTCGAGACCCAGTTTTCTGACAAGATTTTCAGAAAAAATTACACAAATTTTTCCCTCTGGACCCTATCAGGTTGCCACACCCATCTCCCAAGGGCTGATCCAAACGTTGCAGGTCTGAACCGTCATATAACCGGCGTCGGTCTTTGCGCTCACGGTAATATTGCTGCCCTCCGTCAGGAAGACATTATCCATGCCGTTATACATGGAAACAATAATGCTGGGCCCGTTTGCCAGCTGTGTGGTCATGCTGTGGCTCCGGCTGGGGTTCTTGCCGCCCTTTACCACAACGGTCAGATTTTTCCCGCCATAGTTGCCGTAGTTTTCAAACTGGATGGCCAAGGTGATGTAGTCAGGGGCAGGGATCGTAGCGGCCCCCACCTGGGTGTACATATTAGACACCACTCTAAGATTCTTCTCGGTGGAGATCAGATCCATCACACCCCGGGCGGCATCAGCCTGGGAGACGCCTGCGTCTTCCAAAACGGCAGCCTGAACAAGGCGGTTCTGTTCCGCTACGGTGGCGCCCTCGGGGATCGTCACATCAACAATGGACGTAACCGGTTCGCCTTCGTCAGAGCATTTCACGATTTGGCACGGAACGGTGGTGCCGGCAAAGTGGGAAACCGCCGTGGCGTCGGCGCTCTCCTGCTGGTCCTTCTCTGCCGCTACGGCGGGGATGGACAGGGCAAAAACCAGGCTCAGGGCCAGGATCAAACTCATCATTTTCTTCATGGGTGTTCCTCCTTTTTTTAATCCTGTAATTTCATACTTAACTGATGGAGAGCATGTCGAGAATTCCTATCATGCTCCCCTGGGTGGTTAGGGACAAGTTCTGGTGACGGACTTTTGAGACTGGGCCACATCATTGACTGTGAAATCCACCGTCAACTTGTAGGTTGCCCCTCTCGACACTGTTTTCGTTTCATTAAATTTGACAGTGCCCGTTCCACGCTTGATCCAGGTTTCCAGGCAGGTATTGCCCTTCCACAACCTCATGGCCGCAGCGATGCGGTCTGTCGATTTGTCCCCTTGAACAACCGCCACACAGATAGCCGTCGTTCCCGAAAAGCTCAGCTTAGGCGTTGCTCTCGGCGCCCGCATCGGTCCCGCAGCTTGTGCCGCAGTTCCCAGCAGCATCACCAGCGCAAGAGACAACGCAAGGATCCGTTTCTTCACCATATTCCCCCCTTTCCTTTGAAGTTTCCTTTGCAAAGGTATCACCTCCCTGCTTCGTTCTATACTTTATAACGAAGCAGGGAGGTGATTTTGGACACCAATATTTTAATTTTTTTGAAAATTTTTATTTTTCTACAGGAACCACACTTTCCGCCAGCTCAATCAAGGCTTCCTCATCCATAAAGGCAGTCACATCGATCAATGCTCCTGTCTCCTGATCTGTCCAGATCACAGTATTATTGGCATCCTTATCATAGGAAAGATAGAGATCCGCGGGATTTCCATGAATCGTAATTTCTTTCCTTTTTGCCTCTCTACTGTCAACATATGTTTCACTTGTCGAATTTGGGATTATGTATTGATACGTAAATGATATGTAATCATTTGTTTCGTTGACATAAAAATAGTAAAACATCCCGCCGCTCTCCAACGAATCCTCAAGCCAATATCCTTCCGGAATATCAATCTGATAATGCACGATCTCCGAAGAAGGGGTAACCCTCCCCTGGTAGAAATACCGCCGAATCCCCTCCACCTGTTCGCTGATCCAGCCAAACGCCGCCTCCCGGGCCTGGGCATTGGTGCTCAGAAAAACACCGCCGCACAAAACCAGCACCAGCAGGAACCCGGCAATCCGACGCAGGCTTGGATAGAGCGCCTTGTGTTTCTCTCGACGAAGCAGGCGCTTCATCCTGCGCTCAAAGGCAGGAGAAAAGGTATGGTGACACTCCTCCGGCTCCGGCAGGCTTGCCAGGTAAGCCTTTGAGGCCTCTCTGGCTGCTTGGCATAGCCTTTCTTCCGAAATCATAATATCCCCTCCTTTTTGCAGAGCTCTTCCAACTTCTTTTTCGCCCGTTGGTCCAACTTATAGGCCGCCTCCATGGAGAGATCAAACAGCTCCGCCGTTTCCTCCATGCTGCACACCTCTCCACCCGCGCCATATCGAGACATCATCCAGTCCCGATACCGGTCAGGCAGTTTGAGAATACACTGGGTCAATTCGTCGCCCCCGTCGTACTCCACATACTCCCCCTGCAGGCCCTCTGAAATCTCCACCTGCGGATGCCGATTCTTCCAGCGATTTATGTCGCGGGCTTTGTTCTTAACAATAGTAACGACGTAGGACTTCGTTTTTGGACACTTAATCTCAGAAATTTTTTCTAAATTTTCAATGATCTTTACCGCTGCGTTCCCCACCGCGTCCTCAGCGTCCTTATCGTTGCCCACAATTTTCCGAGCTACGGAAAACATTAGGTTCCGGTAGTACTGATAGAGTTCGTCCATTTTGTCCTTATCTTCGGGGGTCTCGATCATTTCAAGGTAAATGAGCAAAGGATCACCTGCTTTCTCTTTACATCTCCCCGTTCACCAGCACGTCCTTATTCTTCACAAAATACTCAATGCCCGAATACACGGTGGTGACCAAAATCACCGCCACGCAGACCAGGCGGAGGGTTTCGTTGGGGATGGCAAGGAGCAGGCAGATGCAGACCATGGTAGAGGCGGTCTTCACCTTGCCGGACTTGGCTGCGGCGATGACCCGGCCCTGTTCCACGGCCACCAGGCGCAGGCCGGTGACGGCCAGCTCCCGGGCGATGACCACGAAGAAGGCCCAGGCGGGCATCCAGCCCACCTCCACAAACCAGGCCATGGCGGACATGACCAGGAGTTTGTCGGCCAGGGGGTCCATAAACTTGCCGAAGTCGGTGATCTGATTGTAGTGGCGGGCCACGTAGCCGTCCACAAAGTCGGTGATGCTGGCCAAGATAAAGACCACCAGGGCGGCCAGCAGGTGGCCGGTAAAGTTTAGGTACAACAGGACGATAAAAACGGGGATCATAACCACCCGGCACATGGTCAGTTTGTTTGCGGTATTCATGCTTCTTCCTCCTCATACAGTACGCCCACCAGCTCGCCGTCGTAGGCGTTTGTGACTTTTACCTGATAAAACTCGCCGGGGCGGACGCCCCCTTCCTCCCCTTCAAAGTGGACCAGGCCGTCGATGCCGGGGGAGTCGGCGTCGCTGCGGCCGTAGAAGAGCTCGGTGTCGTCGTCATAGCCCTCGCAGAGCACAGGGACGATCTTGCCGATCATGGCGGCGCAGTAGTCGTCCACAATGCGCATTTGCAGGTCGGTGATCAGCTCCACCCGGCGGCGCTTCACGTCCTCGTCCACCTGGTGGGGGAGGGTGGCGGCCACGCTGCCTGGCTCGGGGGAGTAAGGGAAGACCCCCGCCCGCTCCAGTTTGTATTCCAGCAGGAACTGGCACAGCTCCTCAAAGTCCTCCTCGGTCTCCCCAGGGAAGCCGGCAATGAGGCTGGTGCGCAGAACCAGGCCGGGGATGCGCTGGCGCAGCTTGGTGAAGAGGGCCCGGATCTCCTGCCCGGTGCCCCGGCGGTGCATGGCTTTGAGGATATGGTCGCTGATGTGCTGGATGGGGATATCCAGGTATTTCACAATCTTGGGCTCGTTGGCGATCACGTCGATGAGCTCATCGGTGATCTCGTCGGGGTAGAGGTAGTGGAGGCGGACCCACTGAATCCCCTCGATGGCGCAGAGCTTGGGCAGCAGGTCGGCCAGGGTGCGCTTGCCGTAGAGGTCCAGGCCGTAGCGGGTGATGTCCTGGGCCACCACGATGAGCTCCTTCATCCCCGCCTGGGCCAGGTTTTCGGCCTCTTCCAGGATTTTTTCCTCCGGGCGGCTGCGGAAGCGGCCCCGAATGAAGGGAATCACGCAATAGGCGCACCGGTTGTCGCAGCCCTCGGCGATCCGCAGCCAGGCCCAGTAGTCGGAGGTGCACACCACCCGGTCGGTCTCGGGCACCGGGGCGTCTATGTCCCCAAACAGGGCGGGGCGCTGGCCCTGGGCGGCCTGGTCAATCACCTGGGCGATGTCCTCATAGCCCCCCACGCCCACAAAGCCGTCGGCGGCGGGACAGAGATCGGCGATCTTGTCCTTCCACCACTGGGCCATGCAGCCGGTGACGATGATTCTTTGAAGCTGGCCGGCGGCCTTCTGCTCCGCCAGCTTCCGGATCTCCTCCATGGCCTCGTCCCGGGCCTCCTGCAAAAAGCCGCAGGTGTTCACCACGGCCACGTCGCAGTCCTCGGCCCCCAGGGCCACCTCGTGGCCGGCCTCATAGGTCTGCCAGATCATCTGTTCGCAATTTACCTGATTCTTGGCGCAGCCAAGGGAAATGAATCCTACTTTCATGGTGTGGTTCTCCTCTTTGTTGTGTTGGTTTTGTGGGGGGGCTATGACCTACGCTGTGGAATCCCCAACGCTCGCCCTCATCCGACCCGGCCTGCGGCTGGCCCACCTCCCCCTCCAGGGGAAGGCGATTGGCAAACCCTTAAGGTTTATGTAGAAAAATATCGTAGTAATAACCTCAACGTAGCATAGCACGTAGGCTTCCCCTTGGGGGGAAGCTGTCAGCGGAGCTGACTGATGAGGGGGCGATATGGTAGTGACGGCGGGTAGAAGAATCCCGCTGCCACCTTGGGCCGGTGGGTCTATTACCCACGCCGTGGAATCCTCCAGGCACGCCCTCATCCGACCCGGCTTCGCCGGCCCACCTTCCCCCCCAGGGGAAGGCGATTGGCAAGCCCTTAAGGTTTATGTAGAAAAATATCGTAGTAATAACCTCAACGTAGCATAGCACGTAGGCTTCCCCTCGGGGGGAAGCTGTCAGCGCAGCTGACTGATGAGGGGGCGATCTCGTCGTGACGGGGGATAGAAAGATATCATCGCCACATTCCTCTAAAAGCGTCGCAGACTTCCGCTGCCCGCAGGCAGCGGAACAAATTCCAATCATTTTTTCCCCGGCTCCGCCGGGGAAAAAATACTTCTCGCCTCACAAGTGTGCGGCCCCAACGGGGCCGTGCGCGCATGAGCGCCCGCAGGCGCCATGGAAGGGAGCAACCGGGCGCAGCCCGGCTCTTAGCGACTCCCAGGGAGGCGCTATCCCCTAAATTTTGAAACCCAGCGAAGCGGGTTCAAAATTTCTTAAGCCTTTCTACCCCCGCAGCCACCTGACTCCAGGAAAAGCCCCGACGCACCAAGGCGTCTGAGGCTTTTTTGATCTCTTTCCTGTCCGCCGGGTCCTTGACCTTTTTCGCCAGAAAAGCGTCGATGATCTCTTCCGGGTCCTCCAGGTCGACCAGGGCCCCTTCCCAATACTGGCGGGGGACCCGGCGGCGGTACAATTCGTCTTTGATTTTATAGATTCCATAGCCCTTGGCCTGGTAGTGACGGGCCAGGGCTTTGGCGTATTCTTCGTCGTTGAGCAGGCCAATGTCGATGGCCCAGGCCACGATCTCCGCCGCCTGGCGGTCCGTGGCGCCTTTGGCCATCAGCTTTTCGTTGAGCTGTCCGGCGGACATCAGCCGGGATGAGAGCATATGCACGGCCTTGGTGCGCAGAGCGGCGGAAAAGGCCGCGGCTTTCAGCTCCGCCAGCTCCTCTTCCGCCAGCTCCCTGCCGTCGTAGAGCGCGTAATCAAGGATGGTCCCCTCGGGGACCCGCAGGGTGTCGCCTCCCTCCAGGGCCACGGTCCAGGATTTCCCCGGCTGGGCTGGGGGGAGGAGTTTTTCAATCTTCATCGTCGTCAAAATCGTCGGCGCTCACGTCGATCCCCTTGGGGGCGGCGGGAGCCGGGGCGGGCTGGGCGCTGTGGGTAAGGGTCTCCTCCTGGGGGGCCCGGCCGGCGGCCCGGGCGGCAATCTGGGCCTGGTTGGACAGGAGCTTGAAGGAGTTCTGGCGGATCTCCGCCTCCACCCGCTCGCAGATCTCGGGGTTGTCCTTTAAGTACTGCTTGGCCGCGTCCTTGCCCTGGCCGATGCGCTCATCCCCCATGGAGAACCAGGAGCCGCTCTTGTGGATGATATCCAGCTTCACCGCCAGGTCCACCAGCTCGGCGTACTTGGAGATACCTTCGCCGTACATAATGTCAAATTCCGCCTCCCGGAAGGGGGGCGCCACCTTGTTTTTCACCACCTTGGCCCGGGTGCGGTTGCCGATGATCTCGGTGCCGTCCTTGATGGGCTCGATCCGGCGGACCTCCATGCGGACGGAGGAGTAGAACTTCAGGGCCCGGCCGCCGGTGGTGACCTCGGGATTGCCGTACATGACCCCCACCTTTTCCCGGAGCTGGTTGATGAAAATTACCACGCAGTGGGTTTTGGAAATGGAGCCGGCCAGCTTCCGCAGCGCCTGGCTCATTAGACGGGCCAGCAGGCCCACATGGGCGTCGCCCATGTCGCCCTCGATCTCCGCCCGGGGGACCAGGGCGGCCACGGAGTCCACCACGATCACGTCTAGGGCGCCGGAGCGCACCAGGGCCTCGCAGATCTCCAGGCCCTGCTCGCCGGTGTCGGGCTGGGAGATGAGCATGTTGTCGATGTCCACCCCCAGGGCCCGGGCGTAGGTGGGGTCCAGGGCGTGCTCGGCGTCGATGAAGGCCACCTCGCCTCCCCGCTTCTGGGCCTCCGCCGCGATGTGCAGGGCCAGGGTGGTCTTACCAGAGGATTCGGGGCCATAGATCTCAATGATCCGCCCCCGGGGCACACCGCCGATGCCCAGGGCCAGGTCCAGGGCCAGGGAGCCGGTGGGGATGCTCTCCACCAGCACCTTGTTGTTGGCCCCCAGGCGCATGATGGAGCCCTTGCCATAGGTCTTTTCAATCTGGGCCATGGCGGTTTCCAGGGCCTTCTTTTTGTCAGCGGCGGGCGCCGCGGATTCGATCACTTTCTTTTTCTCTGCCATGTTATTCTTCCTCCTCCATGGTCTCGTGGAGCACGTCGGGGATTTCCCGCTCCTTGGGCCGCTGGCCCTCCACCACGCGGTCGATGCCGCCGGTGTCCCGGGTGATTCGGATGTTCTCATAGCCGGCCTTCACCAGCAGCCAGGCTACCTTTTCCGCCTGGCCAATGCCCACCTCGTAAAGGAGGTGGCCGCCGGGCTTCAGGGCGGGCTTCCACAGCTCGGTAATACCCCGGTAAAAGTCCAGGCCGTCCTCGCCGCCGTCCAGGGCCAGCAGGGGCTCGAAGTCCTTCACCGAGGGGTCCAGGGACGCCAGGTCCCCGGTGGGGATGTAGGGGGGATTGCACACCAGCACGTCAAACTGCCCCAGGGCGTGGCTGGGGGCCTGGAGGGCGTCCCCTTTCAGGTAGACCGCCCGCCCGGTGAGCTTGTGCCGGCGGATGTTGCGCTTGCACAGCTCCAGGGCTCCGTCGGAGAGGTCCACCAGCACCGCCCGGGTGGTTTTCAGCAGCGCCGCCGCCGTGAGACCCACGCAGCCGGTGCCGGCGCACAGGTCCAGAATCCGGGTGTTGCCCGGGCACTCCTTCAGGCGGTTCATGGCCAGTTGGGCCAGCATTTCCGTGTCGATCCGGGGAATCAGGGCCGCCGAGGACACGTAAAAGGGCAGGCCGCAGAAGGACCACTCCCCCACAAGGTAGGCAATGGGCTCTCCCGTCAGCCGCCGCTCCAACAGGGCCTGGGCCCGCTGGGCCACATCCTCGTTGGTGTACAGAGAGATATCCCGGTACAGCTCCTCCGCCGTCTTTCCGGCGGCGGCGCAGAGGATCTCCCGGGCCTCCAGCTGGGCCCCCTCGATCCCCGCTGCCGACAGGGCTGTGCGGGTATTCATATACAAATCATGGTAGGTGATCGTCACACATCTCCACCCCTATCAAACAAGTTTCAAATCTCAATTTTTGAAAAAGCAGGCAGTCCGGATTACCAGGCGTCGGCGCCCTCCTTTTCCGGCAGGACCAGCTTTAGGGCCCGGATGGCCACCTCCAGCATGGAGTCATCGGGCTCGAAGGTGGTGAAATTCTGCATCCACAGGCCGGGGGCCGACAGGAACCGGGTCACGGGATTGTCGTGGCGGCCGATGAAGCGGTTGATCTCATAGGTCACCGCCACCACAACGGGCAGCAGCACCAGATGGAGCAAAATCCGCACAATGGGGTTCGTGGCCACGTCCCGCACCGCCGGCAGGGCGAAGACCACGCAGGAGGCCAGCACCGCGATGACAATGACCACAAACAGGAAGCTGGTGCCGCACCGGGGATGGTGCCGGGGCATCTGGCGGGCGTTCTCCACCGTCAGCTCCAGGCCCCGCTCGTAGCAGAAAATGGTCTTGTGCTCGGCCCCGTGATAGCGGAAGGTCCGTTGGATATCCTTCAGCCGGGAGCACAGGAAGAGGTAAACAAAAAAGATGACCAGCTTCACCACGCCCTCCAGCAAGTTTCGCAGCCACATGGGGGCGTCTGGGAAAAAGTACAGCGTCCCGGAGGTGACCAGGGTGGGTAGGATGATAAACAGCGCAATGGCAAAGGCCACCCCCGCCACCACCGAGATGCCGATGATCCATTTCATCAGGGTCTCGCTGCCGAAGTGCTTCTCCAGCCAGGTTTCAAACTTAGAGGGCTGGGCCTCTTCCTCCTCCGGGTAAAACTCCGCGGACCACATCAGGGCCTTCACCCCCTCCACCAGGGAGGCCAGGAAGTTGACCACCCCGCGGATGAAGGGGACCCCTAAGATGGGGAAACGGTCTTTGATGAGCTTGAGCTTTTGCTCTTTGATCTCCAGCTCACCGGCTTGGTTGCGCACCACAATGGCCTGCTTCTCCGGCCCCCGCATGAGGATTCCCTCAATGAGGGCCTGGCCGCCAATGGTGGTGCGAAACTGGCAGTCCTCTGACTGCCCACAGGTTTTTGGGGTTTGGTTTTCTTGGTTCATAGTGTCTCCTAAGTAACAGATGCGCCTTGGTTCTGGGGCGATTGTAGCAAACCCAGAAGAAAAAGGCAAGAGAAATGGTGCATTTTATCGAACTTATGTTCCAGTCGGCAGGCGGACCTCCACCAGGCAGCCCCCTGCCTCGTCCTCGGCGTTGGAGATGATGAGCTCCCCGTTGTGGCGGGTAATGATCTCCTCGCACACGGCCAGGCCGATGCCGCTGCCCCGGGCAGTGGAGCTCCCCTTGTAAAATTTGTACTTCACGTTTGGCAGCTCCTCCGGCGGGATGCCGGGGCCGTAGTCCCGCACGGTGATGACCACATCCCCCTCCTCGGGGAAGATGGCCGTGTCGATGCGTTTGCCCGCCCCGCCGTGCTTGGCGGCGTTGTCCAGCAGGTTGCAGAAGACCTGCCGCAGCCGGTCCGGGTCGCCGGGGATGGGAGGGAATTCCTCCTCGCAGTCGGTGTGGTAGACGGCGATGCCCTCGGCGGCCAGGAACTCATGGTAGGTGTAGACGGCGTCCTCCAGCTCGGCCTTGATGTCCATGGGCTCCACCGACAGGGTGAAGCGGCCGTCCTCGATGCGGGAAAACTCCAGCAGCTCTTCCACCATGCCCGACAGCCGCCGGGCCTCACTGGCAATGATCCCCATACCCTTGCGGACGTCCCCCTCGTCCCGAGCCTCGCCGCTCATGATGGTCTCGGCCCAGCCGGTGATGGCGGTGAGGGGGGTGCGCAGCTCATGGGAAACCGAGGAGATGAACTCCGACTTCATGCTCTCGGCCTGCTTGATGCGCATGGACATGTCGTTGATGGCGTCGGTGAGATCGCCTACCTCGTCGTCAAACTTCTTCTCCACCTGGATGCCATAGCTTCCCCCGGCGATCCGCCGGGCGATACCGGTGATGTTCTTCACCGGGTCCACAATGGAGCGGACAAAATAGATGTTGGAAATGTAGACCAAAATGAGGATGCTCACCGACAGGATCACCGCCACCAGGGTCAGGATAATCACCTGGCGGTCCACCAGGCGCATGGAGGTCACATAGCGCATGATCCCCACCATCTCCCCATTATACAGCAGGGGGGCGGAGACAGCGGTGATCCGCTCGCCGGTTTGGCTGGAGGTCCCCTTCCAGGAACAAATGGCCTGGGTGTTTTGCAGTTGGGTGATATCCCCCGTCCCCGGCATGGTCCCCGACAGGGTCAGGCCGTTGGAGGAGTAGATCACCCGCCCTGCGGGGTTGAGAAACTGCAGCTCAATGCGGGTGCCATCTTCAAAGGAACTGACGTAGTCCTGGGCGACGGTGACATAGTCCCCGCTGCTGTTGTAGCTGCTGGCCTCGGTGCTGAAGTAGCTGGCCGCCGTGCGGGCCTTGCTCTCCATATCCGTGAGGATGCTGCTGTCGTAGTAGTTCTTGGTGAACAGGGAGAAGATCACCACCACAACCACCAGGATCATCACCATAATGCTGACGCTGTTGAGCAGCCACCGCTGGCGGATGCCTTTGACTTTTGGAAATGGACTCATGGCTGGTCTGCCCCCCTTCGCCGGTTTGTTAGAATTCCCACTTGTAGCCGTAGCCCCAGATGGTGGTGATAAAGGTGGGGCTGGTGGGCTCGTCCTCGATCTTCACCCGCAGGCGGCGGATGTTCACGTCCACAATTTTCAGCTCACCCAGGTAGTTCTCCCCCCAGACGAACTTGAGGATCTCCTCCCGGGAAAGGGCCTTGCCAGGGTTTTCCATGAACATCTTCATAATGGCGTACTCCACCTGGGTCAGCTTCACCCGCTGGCCGTTTTTCTCCAGGGTGCGCTTGCGGGTGTTGAGCACAAAGGGGGGCTGCTGAATCTCTCCGTCGTCCATCATGTCCCCGCCGATGCGCCGGTAAAGGGCGTCGATGCGGGCGGTGAGCTCCGCCGGAGAGAAGGGCTTGGTCACATAGTCGTCGGCCCCGGTCATAAAGCCGGTGACCTTATCCATCTCCTGGGTGCGGGCGGTGAGCATGATGATGCCGATCTTGGAGTTGCCCGCCCGGATTCGGCGGCAGACCTCAAAGCCGTCCATATCGGGCAGCATGATGTCCAGCAGGGCCACCCGGACGTCCGGGTTCAGCCGAAGCTGCTCCAGGGCCTCCTCCCCCGTGCCGGCCTCGATGGTCTCATAGCCGGCCCGGTTGAGATTGATCACCACAAAGCTGCGGATATTGGCCTCATCCTCCAAAACCAGAATCTTTTTCATCTCAGTAAACTCCTTTTTTTGCGAATTTCGGGGCCCGCCGGGCGCCCAAAACAGGGGGACGGCCTGGGCCAGGCAGTGCAGGTCACCGGCCAGACCGGCAACCCCAGCGTCAACGAACAGCAGCCCTATTGCGGCGCAGGGGAATAGAGCCTGTCACAAATGTATCGCGCGGGGACCACATCGGTCAGCCAGACCTCATTTTCGGCCATGCCGAAGGAAAAGCCGTCTTCCACCATGGCGCCGGCGTCCACCTTGACCACCACCGGGGTCAGCCCCCAGCGGCGGGCGGACTGCCAGGCCCGTTCTTCCTCCGGCTGCAAATGCACCCCGTGGCGCTTCCTCTTTTCAATGGCCCCGCTGGCCTCAATTTTCTTCAGGGCAGCAGTGGTGGTGCCGTGGTAGAGATACCGGGGCGGCGTGCCGTAGACCAGCTCCGGCTCCACCCAGGGGATGGAGTGTCCCTGGCAGCATTTGATCCGGCTGTGGGCATCGTTGAAGCGGTAGCGCCCCTTTTCGTCCCGGGCCACCAGCTCCTCCAGGGTCTCCCGGTCCAGCCGGTATTTGCCCCGGCGGTTGACCCCCCGGATCAGCTCCTCCACGTCCACCCAGCCGTGGCGGTCCATGGTCAGGTCCGCCTCCTCCGGGTGGTGCCGCAGCAGATAGCAGAGATAGACCGATGTCTTTTTCACCCTGACCAACTCCTCTCTTTATTCTGTGGTGCTCCAGCCGTCCAGGTCGGCGTGGAAGGAGGCTTTCAGCTCCTCCTGGGACAAGCCGCAGTCCCAGTCGCTGTCTAAAAATTCAGCGGTGTAAATGGTGGTGGAATCGGCGTAGAGAATAAACCGGTTCTCCTGGCGTGCCTGGCGGGTTCTGTCGCTGCCCACCAGGCAGCAGATCTCCAGGAAGGGGTCCGCTTTCTTCTCCGGGTCCTCCTCGTCCTCCACCCCACGGGCGAAGGTCACAGAGCGCACCCCCACGGTGGAGCTCTCCTGCCGGCACATGGAGAAGTCCCCTGTCCAGCTCTCAGGCAACTCCAGGTACCAGCCGTCGCCGCTGTGGTAGGTGGTCATCACCAGCTCCCGGGTTCCGTCGGACCGGTAGCCCATCCAGTGGAACCACCAGAACTGATCCGCCGAGCTCTCTCCGTAGGCCTTCACCGTCTGGGCCACGGGGATCTCCATGCGGCCGTCGCTGTCAATGTCCTCGGGCTGGACCCCGGCGTAGTAATGGAAGGAGGTCTCGCTCCTCCGGCTGTCGGGGACCAGGGTGAGGTTCTTCAGCTCCTGGTTGTCCTTCAGGCAAAACACATCGGTAATGAGTCGGTCCTTGCCGAAGTAAGAGGTGACAAACAGCCCGGGCACGTCGTCCGCCAGTTGGCCGCCGGTCCAGCTCTGGATGCCCGTGGCCCCCTCGGACAGGGGGGCCACGGAGGTCATCTCCATCCGCCCATCCCGGCCGTCATAATACTCAATGCGCAGTTGGGCGCCCAATCCGCTCTCGGCCTGGGCCAGGATGACCTCCTGCCGTCCGTCGTCGTCCAGATCCACCGTTAGGTAGCTGCTGTAGCCGCTGCGCATAATCTCCACCGGCTGGCCGTCGGCCAGGGTGTAGCCCACCAGGGAGTGGACCATAGTGCTGACCTGCCAACTGACCAGGATGTCGGTACCGCCGGCGCCGCCCAGGTCCAAATATTCAATGGATTCAATCTCCGTCCCCACCCCTTCGATGCGGGTGTAGACCTGATATTCCCCGTGCTCATCCTGCCGGAAGAAGACGATCTTCAACGGAGCGTCTGAAGTGACGTCCCGAAAAAAGGCCACCGCCTCCTGGTTGCCGTCGCCGTCCACATCCACCAACTGGATGGTTTGGCGGTTCTCGCCGCTGAGGGGGGCGATGTACTCGGCGCTCCCCTTCTCTTGGTTTATTTTGGCCTGGAGGTTCACATAGGCCTCTGAGGACTTGGGCAGGGCATACATCTCGTCCACGCTGCCAAACACGCAGCCGCCCAATCCCAGCAGACAAAGCACCGTCACCAGGCAGCCCAGCACCCGCTTTCCCATGGGGGAACCCTCCTTTTCCCAGCCGCCCCACTGGACGGGCAGCAGATTCTTTCCAGTTTTTTATCATACCACATTCCCGCCGGATTTCCTATGATTTCTTTGAAATTTAGGTGAAAAAAACGCTTGCCAAGGGCGGCTTCCTGTTGTATAATCAGTGGAGCTTCTTCCCTTTGCCGGTGTGATGGAATTGGTAGACGTAGTGGACTCAAAATCCACCGGTGGCGACACCGTACCGGTTCGAGTCCGGTCACCGGCACCAGCTCAGAAATTCCTATCACCGCTCCGTTTCCGCCTTGCGGCGAAAACTGCGCTCTGATAGGAATTTCTTCGCTTCCCCACGCGACCCGCTGCGCTGGGCTCGCGTGGGGGCCCCGTTTTTTTGGGGGGACCTTTGGGATTGTTTTTTGGGGCGCATAGGGGGAGCAGAAGCGACGTGTTAAAATAATTTGTCTGTGGTGCCATGACACAGTAGCTGAAAACCGCCGATTTTTATTCGGCGGTTCTTTTTTTATTCCTGTTGACAACTGTAAACGCTCGTGGTATGCTTTGGTTACAATAGTAAACAACCAACCAGATTTTTTAGAAAGGGGTGTGCGCGCCATGGCGGAACACAACGTAAACCTCTCCCCCTCTGAGTGGCATGTGATGGAATTTCTCTGGACCCACGGCCCCGCCACCGGGCGGGAGGCCACCCAGCACCTGGAGGCCCGGATGGGCTGGAGCCGCAGCACCACCCTCACCCTCCTGCGCCGGCTGGAGGGGAAGGGGGCCGTCGCCAGCGACACGGCGCTGGGGCTGAAAACCTTCCGCCCCCTGGTGGCCCGGGAGGACGCTATTTTACAGGAAACCGAGGACTTTTTGGGCCGGGTCTACCAGGGCAGCCTGAGCCTGATGGTGAGCTCCCTGACCAAAAAGCAGGCCCTGCCCCAGGAAGAGATCGACGCTTTATATGCCCTGTTACAGGAATTGGAGGGAAAGCAACATGATGGAATGGATCATTAGTTCGTCCGTGCTCATCGCCGTGGTTATTCTGCTGCGTTATGCCCTGCGGGGAAAGTTGGACCTGCGGCTGCAATACGCCCTTTGGGCGGTGGTTCTGCTCCGGCTGCTGATCCCGGTGAGCTTTGGGCAGACTTCTTTCTCCGTGCTGAACGCCGCGCCGGCGGAGCATTTTACCACCACAACCGCCGGCGCCAACCTGGACCAGCCCGCCCCTCTGCCCGCTGGCAGCCAGGGCACAGAATTTGCTCCTCCCGAGACCGGAACCGCTCCCGTCCAAAGCACGTCGGACCCCGGAGCGCAAGGGGACACGCTGTTGGTCCAAGGGCTCCTGCTCCTCTGGCTGACGGGGGTTTCGGGGGTTGGCCTGTGCTTTGGCCTCTCCAACCTCTGTTTTGCCCGCAGCCTGGGGCGGTCCAGGAAGCCGGTGGACACCGGCGGGGAAGGGCTTTCCGTCTATGTCACCGACGCCGTTGATACCCCCTGCCTCTTCGGCCTCTTCCGCCCGGCCATCTATGTGACCCCAGCTGCCTTGGCCGATCCAGCCACTCTGGGCCACGTGCTGGCCCACGAGACCACCCACTTCCGCCACGGGGACCATCTGTGGGCCCTGCTGCGGGGGATCTGCGTGGCCCTGCACTGGTATAATCCCCTGGTGTGGTGGGCCGCCGTCCTCTCCCGCCGGGATGGGGAGACCGCCTGCGACGAGGACACCATCCGCTCTTTGGGAGAGGAGGAACGGGGGTCTTACGGCCGGACCCTTCTGCGCATGACCTGTCAAAGGCCCTCCGGCCTGCTCACCACCGCCACCACCATGAGCGGCAGCGCCCGGACCCTCCGGGAGCGGATCACCCTCATTGCGAAAAAGCCCAACATGCGGGCCTGCACGGTGGTTCTCCTGGCAGCCGTCCTCCTGGTGGCGGCGGGCTGTACCTTCACCGGCAAGGCCGCCAGCCAGGACATCCCCATTCAGCACACCCTCACCGCCGGCCAGGAGATCCCCCAGGCGGCCATCGACGCCGCTGACCGCCTGATCACCCAGCGGATCACGGACTACAACAAGGGCTGGAAAGACGCAGCCCCCGGCTGCTCCGTAGCCGAGGCCAAGCTCACTGGCCTGATCCCCATCCCCACGGGCGTGGCCGCGCTGGAGGACGGCATGGAGCTATTCCGCGTGGAATACCGCCTGCGGGTGAAGGGGGACATTGCCCGCGCCGCTGGAGACAGCATAAAATATGAGACCATCGACGGGGAACACTGGCTCACCGAAGAGGGCCTCGGCGGAACCCCCTACCTCTGCCTCTATTGGCAGGATCAGAACGGCACCACCACCTGGGAAGACGCCGGTGCCGTCCACGAGATCTCCCTGAGCCAGTACAACACCTCCGAGCTTTTGGAACAATACGGCAGCAAATACACCGCCTACGCGGCAGAGCGGTACAACGCCTACCGCAGCGAGAAGGCCGGCCGGGAAGAGATCTCCGTTTTCCTGGCCCTGTCTCCCACAGACGACGCCCCCAACCAGGTGCTGGGCTATGCGCAGGCTGTGGTCTCCCGGCAGGCCAAGGCCTATCAGCAGGCCTGGCAGGAGATCGGGTCTGACTGCACCATCACCGAGGCAAAGATCACCGGCATGACCCAGATCCCCACCGGCGTTGCGGACCTGAACGGCGGGCTGGCATTGTACCGCCTGGAATACCGCCTGCGGGTGGAGGGCAACATCGAGGAGGTCCTGGCCGGTGGGGCCAGCTACGAGACCATCGACGGGGCCAACTGGCTGACCGAATGGACCAGCGCCGGGCAGCCCTACCTCCTGTTCCACTATCAGGATGCGGAGCAGGAGGGCGACTGGCAGCCCATCTGCGTCACCAACGACGATGCTTTTACCCAGTTTACCACTGACGAGGCCATCTCCCTCTACGGGGACATATACACCGCCGCCGCTGCGGGGCTATACGCCCAATATCTCCAAAAAACTGCGCAGTAACCTTCCCTTCCAAGGTAAAATTGATTTGATCTCCAACTGTCCCCTGGACAGTTGGACTCCCAGGGGAAGGCATTGGCATGCCCTGTACGCCCATTTAGAAAAATGCCGCAACATATACCTCAACGTATCGAAGAAGCGTAGGCTTCCCCTTGGGGGGAAGCTGGCACCGAAGGTGACTGATGAGGGGGCGATACGGAAGATCGGCGGGTAGAAGAATACCGTCCTTCAAAACCCGTAGGAGAGGTTCAAAAGAATATTCGTCTCTTCAGAACACAATCGCTGCGCTTACGAAGTTTTCCAACCAAGACACTTTCTGGGACGGTTGTTGATCAGGTTTTGACCAAGTAGTACTCGTTCCTCTACCAAGCGTAGATTGCTTTTCCCCTTCCTTTCCGGTATGATAGAGGACGAGGTGAAACACAATGGAACAACAGCGAAAAAAAGAATTGCAAGCCGCCTACAAAGCCCGCAAGCCGGAGATGGGCGTCATCTGTTTCCGGTGGGAGGCCACGGGAGAGTCCTTCCTGGGCGCCTCCCAAGACACCCAAAAAGACTACAACAGCAACCAGTTCAAGCTCTCCATGGGAGGCCACCCCAACCGGCGGATGCAGGCCCTGTGGAACCAATACGGCCCCGAGGCCATGACCTTCTCCGTGTTGGAAACCCTCTCCTACGAGGACCCCCAGGAGGATCACAGCGAAGAGCTAGAACTGCTACGGGAGATCTGGTTGGAAAAAGATCCCCAGGCAAAAAAGATCTGGCGCTAACCGCCGCCCGTGCCCTTTGGCCGGGCGGCTTTTTTCGTTTCTATCTTCCAAAATCTGACTTTTCTGTAAAACAAGAAGAAATTGTTATAAATATCCCTTGACATAATTACGTTCTCCTGCTAATCTAATATTATACATTACCTATTAAGGAGGCAAAAATTATGTCTTTTGCCATCGTGACAGATTCCCTGGCGGGCCTGCCCCTGAACCTGATCGCCCAAAAGGGCCTGGTGGTCATCCCCCTTTCCTATTACGTCAACGGCACAGAGCACACCTGTCTGGCCCCGGAGGGCTGCGATATGGTGGGATTTTATCAGGCCATGAAGCAGAAGGCAGAGGTCTCCACCTCCATGATCCCCCCCCAGCGGTTTACAGAGTCCCTGTCTCCCCTGCTCTCCTCGGGGTTCGACGTTCTCTTCATCAGCGCCTCTTCGGGCATCAGCTCCTCCTATCAGTCGGCCTGCATCGCCGCCCAGCAACTGATGGAGACCTACCCCGGCCGACAGATCCGGGTGGTAGACTCCCTCTCCTCCACCCTGGGGGAGGGCATCCTGGTGCTGCGGGCCTTCGGCATGCGGGAGAAGGGCATGAGCCTGGACGAAACCGCCGACGCAGTCCTCTCCCTCCGCCCCCACATCGCCCACTACTTTACCGTGGACGATCTCTTTTACATCCGCCGGGGAGGCCGGATCTCCGGGGCCACCGCCCTGCTTGGCACCATGCTCCACATCAAGCCCATGTGCAAGGGCGACGAGCACGGCCACATCGTGGCCAACGGCAAGGTGCGGGGCCGGGCCCAGTCCATCAAGGCCCTGGCAGAGAAATATGACCGGCTTGTCCGCTACCCCGGCGACCAGACCGTTTTCATCGCCCACGGCAACTGCCCCCAGGACGCCGAGACCCTAGCCGAACTGGTCCGCCGGACCAATCCCCCCAAGGAGCTCATCGTTCTCCCCTTCGACCCCACCAACGGCAGCCACGCCGGCCCCGGCTCCCTGGGCATCTTTTTTGAGGGAGATGAGGACGCCCGCCTTTATTGACCCTTGTCTCAGCGGACACTTCGTGCTAAAATACCACAAGAACAAAAAATAGCGCAGAGCGCTATTTTTTGTTGCGGTAATTGCGAGGTGACCTTATCATGTCCCGTCCTATCAACCCCCAACACATCCAGGCGCTTATGGATCTGCTCAACCACGCCCCTTACTTCTCCCTGCTGGGGATGGAGTTTCAGGCCATGGAGCCGGGATATTGCCGCTTAGCCCTCCCCCTGTCTTACCCCCGCCACGGCAACGCCTTTGGCAGCATCCACGGAGGGGTCTATTCCTCTCTGATCGACACCGTGGCCTACTGGGCCGCCTACTGTCAAATGGAGGAGACCCAGGGCTACACCTCGCTGGACCTCTCAGTGACCAACCTGGGCATGGTCCAGTCCGGGTGGATCATCGCGGAAGGACGGGTCCTGCGGTCCGGCCGCTCCATTTGTCTGGCCGAAGCCACAGTGAAAACAGGGGCAGGCAAGCTCCTGGCCCACGGCACCTCCAAGCTGATGCTTCTGGAGGGAAAGCAATCTCTCCGGACCTTGTTGGCCGCAGAGGGCGTCCCACCTCTGCCCCCCAAATTTCTCTGACCCCATGAACCCATTGCAGAAAGAGGCGTATTACAATGCACGACGAACTGACCCAAGTGGACATCGACAAAATGAAAGAGGAGCTCCAGCACCGCATCCACGTCCTGCGGCCCCAGCTCATTGAAGAGGTCAAGGTGGCCCGGTCCTTTGGCGACCTCAGCGAGAACTTTGAATACAAGGCCGCCAAGCGGGAGAAAAACCGCAACGACAGCCGCATCCGTTACCTGGAGAATATGATAAAAACCGCCGTGGTCATCGACGGCACCTCCACAGGAGAGGGCATCGCCCTGTTCGACAAAGTCACCTTCTATCTGGAGGACGACGACCTGGAGGAGACCATCCAGTTGGTGACTACCCTCCGTCAGGACGCCCTGAAGGGGCTCATCAGCAAGGAGTCCCCTGTGGGGAAAGCCCTGCTGGGCCACAAGGTGGGCGACCGGGTGCGGATTCAGGTCAACGACGTCTATTCCTACTACGTTCAAATCCGCAAGGTGGAGAAAACCGGAGAAGACCCGGACATCCCCATTAGCACCTTTTAATGTTTCTCACCCAGGCCCCGGCGAAAGGCTTCGCCGGGGCCTGGGTGTCTTTTTGCAGTCTTTCCTTCACAATTTGCAAGAATCCTTTTTCGTCTTGCAAGTTTTCTCTTATATTTTTCTATTTTATTCGTAATTTTCTCTATTTCAAAGAAATATCGCACTTTTCCCTCTTGATTTCGCAAGCCAAAAGGTTTATACTTTCATCAAGAGGTGTTATTTATGATCTTCCAGGACAACATTTGCACAACCTACTCCTGCGCCGTTCCCCTGGAACAGCGGCAGGTTCCTTCTTTTCACGACTATTCTTCCGCCGAATCCTACCTCACTTTCCTGAAGGGACAGATTCGGGCCCAGCTCCAGGCAAACCCCGCAGGCTGCCACCATGCCACAGGACACACCACCCTGGAGGGCGGCTCCGAGGACGAGGCCAAGCGGGACCCATCCTCTTGTCTCCTGCTCATCGACGGCGTCTATCCCGAGCTGGCCGACCCCGGCTTTGTCCGGCAGTATCTGGGGATTCTGGTGACCAAAAAGGGTTACGTTTTCCTCCACGACCTTCAGGAACTGGCGTCCAAGGAGGGCATCAGCCTCTCCTTCTCCCTGGAGTATCAGAATCAGCTCCTTCCCTTGCCCCTGGACCCCCAAACCCTCCAGCGCAGATTTTTGATTCTCCACAACCCCACCCCAGGCGAATTGATCCCCAAGGTGCGGATTTCCTATGATTACCAGGTGGCCTGAGTCACCTCCTTCCTTTCCAATGCTCCGCATTCTCTTCTTATTGTGTCCTGTCCCGTTTGCTTCCTCTGACGGGACGAAGTGGTCCCCCAGACGTTGTTCGTCTGGGGGACCGCTTTCTCTTTGTGTTCCGCGTTTTCTTTTCTCTTGCAAGTGTTCCCGCCATTTTTCCGAATTTCGCCAGGATTTCCCCAGAAAAATGGTGGTTTTTCCCCTTGATTTTGCAAGTTATATGGTGTATTCTTTCATCAGAGGTGATGATTATGAGTTTCCAAGATGAAATGCGCACCGCCTATCGCATGTCCCACTCCCCCGCCGCCTTAGAGGCGCGCCAGATGCCTGTCGACCATAATTATGAGGCTGCCGGCCAGTATTTGGATGGGTTAAAGCGTCAGATCCGCCGCCAGCTTCGGAACAATCCTCCCAACCGCTTCACCGCCCAGGGCTCGGTTCTTCTGGCCGGGGAGCAGGCCCCCAGGGGCTATGAACACCCCTCTGACTTTTTGCTGCTGGATGGAATCTCCTCCCCCTCTCTCTTCCGGCAGAGCCTGTCAGTTTATCTAACCAAAAAAGGCTACGTCTTCCTCCGGGATCTTCAGGAATTGGCCGGCCAGGAAGGCATCTCCCTTTCCTACGCCCTGGACTACCAAGGCCGCCAGTATCCCCTTTCCCTGGATGCCGGTTCTCTACAGACCCGGCACGTCCTCTACCACACCAACCGGCTCACAGAGGTCCGGCCCAAGATCCGCCTCTTCTATGCCTTTCGGGTGTCTTGACCTCGCTTTCCTCGTCTTACCTTCTTGATAAAACCCTTTCTTGTGTCCTTGTCCTTTCAGCCTCCCTGTAGGGCAGAGAGAACCCCTCCAGACCAGATTTGGCCTGGAGGGGTTCTCTTTTTTCTGGATCATCCCCGAAACCGATATCCCACGCCCCAGACGGTTTCGATGTACTGGGTGTGGTCTGGATTGAGCTCAATTTTATCCCGGATGTGCTTGATATGGACGGTAACGGTGGAGACGTCGCCGTAGGCATCCACCCCCCACACGCTGTCAAAGAGGCGGTCCTTGGAGAAGACAGTGTCCGGATGCTCAGCCAGGAAGAGGAGGAGGTCGTACTCCTTGCTGGTCATGCTGGTCTCCTTTTCGTTCACCCACACCCGGCGGCTCTCCCGGTCGATTTCCAGGCCGCGGATCTTCAAAATCTCCGGCCGGGGCTTTTCCCGGCTGCCCACCAGGCGCTCATACCGCTGGATATGCCCCTTGACCCGGGCCACCAGCTCGCTGGGGGAGAAGGGCTTGGTCATATAGTCGTCGGCCCCCAGACCCAGGCCCCGGACCTTGTCGATGTCGTCAGCCAGGGCGGAGATGATGATGACGGGGGTGTCCTTCTCCTCCCGCAGCCGGCAGCAGATCTCAAAGCCGCTCAGGCCCGGCAGCATCACATCCACGATCACCAGGGCGTAGTCCCCCGCCAGGGCCGCCTGGAGGCCCTGGGTGCCGTTGCTGTACAGGTCGCACTGAAAGCCGCCGTTGATTTCCAGGTAATCCCGCTCCAGCTCGGCCACGCTCTGGTCGTCTTCAATAATCAGAATTTTCATCACAACATTCCCTCCTCTTTCTGCAGGGGAAGATAGATAAAGGCCCGGGTGCCCTCTCCCTCCTCACTGGTGAGCCAGATCTTGCCGTGGTGGCTGTCCACAATGCTCCGGCAGATGGCCAGCCCCAGGCCGCTGCCCGGCACGGAGCTGGTCCGGGCGCTGTCGGCCCGGAAAAAGCTGTCGAACACGTGGCGGAGGGCTTGGGTGCTGATGCCCTTGCCGTTGTCGGAGACCTGGATCACCAGGCCCTTTTCATATTCCTCGGCCACCAAGGCGATCTCCCCCTGGGGCCGGCCGTATTTGATGGCGTTGGAGATCAGGTTATCCAGCACCCGCTTGAGCTTGCTCCGGTCCGCTGTGACCACATAGTGCCCCCGGGGGATCTGGCTGGTAAAGGACATGCCGTTGCGCCCCACGTCCGCCTGATACTCCTCGCTCAGGTCCTGCAGAAAGGGACTCATTTCCACATATTCAAAGTGATACTGCATCCGTCCCAGCTCATATTCGGAAAAGTCAGACATATTCCGCACCAGCTTTTCCAGCAGCAGGGACTTGTTATAGACAATGTCCAGATAATGGCGCTGCTTTTCCGGGGTGTTGGCGATGCCGTCCTGAATCCCCTCCACATAGCCTTTGATGGCGGTGATGGGGGTGCGCAGGTCGTGGGAGAGGTTGGCCATAAGCAGGCCCCGCTCCTCCTGGGCGGTGGCCTCGGCCACGGCAGCGGTTTTCAGCCGCTGGCGGACGCTCTCTAAAGACTGGCTCAGCTCGTCCAGCTCCTTCTCGTCGCAGGCCATAATCTGAAAGTCCAAATCCCCTTCCCGCAGGTTGTCCGCCGCCTGGCGCAGAGTCTTCAGGGTGGCCGTCAGCCGCCCGGTGAGCCGGGAGGTCACCAAGGTGCACACCCCCGCCACCAGCAGGCACAGCAAAACCCCCGCCAAAACCAGCACAGGGATCATGCCGCCGGGCCCCATGGTCTCCTTGCCAAAGAGGAAGGACAGACTGCTGACCAGGAACTTGTCCCCGTCCGGCACCCGCTGGGTGAAAATCACCATCACCACCACGATGACGGCGACCCCCACCAGCAGAGAAAGGGCCAGCATTTTCAGCGCCGCCCAAAAGAACTGCCCCCGAAGGGTTGGTTTTTCCCGCATCCGGCAGACCTCCTTCCGATTAGATCACCCGTATGATATCATCAGGCCTCTCTCCTGTCAAACAGCAGGTAGCCGCAGCAGCCGAAGACCAGGCCATAGCCCGCCAGCAGGCCGATGCGGGGCAGCAGGGAGAGGAGGGGCAGGGTGATCCCGATCCAGAGATTGTGCCACCGAAGATAGCCGGTGAAGACCAGCCCCCCCACGGCAGGCGTATAAGTACCCAGGATCAGCAGCCCGACGTAGCACACCACACACAGCAGCACCGTCAGGCTGGAGCCCTTCACCAACTGATTGATCAGGGAGAAGAAGAGCACCAGCACCGCCAGGGGGATCAAGTCCAAGAGGCTCGCCCCCAGGCTGGTGAGAATCCCCTCGGTGCCGCCTCCCAGGCAGACCTGGGTCAGGGTGGTGACCACATACATCACCGCCAGGTCAAAGGCGCACAGCAGGAAGGCCGCCGCCGCCTTGGAGAAAAAGATTTTCCCCTTTCCCACCGGGCGCATGAGGGAAAAGCGGATGGTGTGGTCCACCTGCTCCCCCACGAAAAGGTCACAGGTGGCCATAATGGCCATGAGGGGCAGGAAGAGGAGCAGGAGGAAAGTCAGGTTGGAGGACATAAGCCCCCCTAAAATCGCCTGGCGGGACACCCCGCCGTCGGTGATATAGTTCACAATGAGCACCCGCAGGGCGCTGGCCACGCAAATGGCCGAGCCCAGGATGAGGAAAACCAGATATTTTTTCCGCTTGCGGAGCTTGAAGAGCTCGTTGCTCAAATTGGCAAAAAATCGTTCCATCGCGTCCTCCCTTACAAAACCACAGAGCCCTTTTTGTCCCGAACCTTAGCCAGGAAATAGTCCTCCAGAGAGGGGTTCAAGCGCAGGGCCTCCTCCTTGGTGTCGAAGGAGAGCATCTCCCCCTCGTGGAGGACCAGGACCTTGTCGCACATCTTCTCAATCTCCGAGGCCAAGTGGCTGGCCACCAGGAAAGTGACCCCCTTCTCCTTGGCCAGGCGGATGATGATCTCCCGGATCTCCACCGTGGCCTCGATGTCCAGGCCGTTGGTGGGCTCGTCCAGGATCATCAGCTCCGGCTCCGACAGCAGGGCCAGGCCCAGGCCCATCCGCTGCTTCATGCCCAGGGAGAACTTGCCGCAGCGCTCCTTGCGGTAGGGGGCCAGGCCCACGATCTCCAGCACCTTGTCCATGCGGGCCTGGTCCACGTTGGGATAGTACCGGGCGGCCATGCGCAGGTGGTCCTGGGCGGTGAGGTTTTCATACAGGGCGGGCTGTTCAATGAGAGATCCCACCTTGGCAAGGGCCCGCTCCCGGTCGGCGGCGTCGGCCCCGAAGACGGTGACGGTCCCCTCGGTGGGCTGGGACAGGCCCGTGATGGATTTCATAATGGTGGTCTTTCCCGAGCCATTGGGCCCCAGCAGCCCCACCACCTGGCCCCGCTCCACGGAGAAGGTGATGTTCCGGGCTCCCCGGCCGTTGGGATAGATCTTGGAAACATGGTCCAAGGATAAAACAGTGTCCAAGCGTTCTGCTCCTTTCCATCGGGCGACAAGGCCCATGAGGTCGGGACGACCCCGAAGGCCAGAGGGCCTCCGGGGTTTCGCCCGCAGTGTGTATTTTAGGGGATGGGACTGGTCGTTATCCCACATACTTTTCCCGGCCGCCCACATCCAGAGGCTGGATGGTGGTGGCGCCGTAATTGGTAATGGTCACATCGCCGGTGAGGACCAGGGTATGGGTGCCGCCGTCCTTGTCGGTGGTGGTGAAGGTGGCCTCAATGGAGTTAGAGGTCAGGTTCCCCTGATCGTCCACGCCAAAGTTGCACAGGACCTTTTCCAGATTCATGTCTTCGCCCACATACCGTTCCAGGTCGTCGCCCATCTGATCGGGGACGGCTTCTGCATAGGCGTCGTAATCGGCGTAATAGTCATAGGAGCCGTCGGTCTTAACGTAGACGATGCCGCCGTCCTTTTCCTCCAGAACGTCGTAGTAGGTCTCATCCCAGTTCTGGCAGGAAAATTCATTGATCTTGTCCATCAGCTCCTGGTTGGCCTCGTACCAGGCCTCGTCCGCGCCGCCATCGTAGCCCGCCTTGAAGTCGGCCGACAGGGTCTCGCCGGTGGCCTTTTCGTAAGCGTTCAGCAGGGTGGCAGAGTAATCCTCATAGTCCACCATATAGCTGCTGGCATTGCCCTGACTCACGCCGTAGGCGAAGAGGGAAAGGCCGGCGTTCACCAGAGAAGGCACCTGGTTCTTGGCGATCTCCACCTGATACAGGGTGGAGCCGTTCTCCTTGCCCACCTGGACGAAGTTGTTTTTCAGCTCGCCCACCACGGTGTCGGCGGCGATCTCGGTGAAGTTCACCAGGCGCTTGGCCATCTCATCGTCGGCGTCTACCCCCAGCAGGTTGGCGGCGGCGGTGCTGTCTTCGTCCACATAGCCGTCGCTCTCATAGTAGACGTCATCGTCCGCGTCGAAGTAGGTCCGAACGCCATTGATTTGGGTCATGTAGTTCTCACTGACCTGGGCGCCGGGCTCTTTGGCGGTGGAGTGGGAGTACACATTGTGGCCGTCCATGGCGTACTCTTCCTGGACGCTCAAAATTTCTTTGCCGTCGAAAGTGGCCTTCATGGTGCCCTGGGCGGTAAAGTTGTCGCTCTTCAGGGCCAGGGACTTGACGGCCTCTTTGTATTTGCTGTAGCCGTTGACACTGCCGAAGGCCGCCGCGGCGGACACTGCCAGGATGAGCACACCGGCCACCAGGCAGATGAAGAGTCGGTTGCTTTTTTTCATGGAAAATCCTCCTTTTGGAATGGTGGGTGAATATCTTCCGGGATATCCCGTGTAACCCGACCCCGGAGCGGGTTTCTTTCTACGGTGTTATTATACCGCAGATCTCTAAAAAAAGAATGGGGAAACTCTTAAGATTTCATTAAAAAATGGGGGAAACAGCCCAGCCGGAGATCCCCGGAACGCACCCCGCCCCCCGGGGACAGGAGATCCGGGGGGCGAGGTCCCTTTGGCCGGGCCAAGGGAGAGAGAAAGAGAGAATACTCAGGTCCGTTCCACCCGGTCCCCCACGTCCAGGGGAGCCACGGTGGTGGTGCCGTAGCCCGTCAGGGTTAGGTCGATGTCCATCTGGATGGTATGACGGCCGCCGGCGCTGTCGATGGTGTTCAGGTTAACCTGGAACCGGTTGGCCGTGAGCTTTCCCGCCTCGTCGATGCGGAAGGTGCAGCTTACGTCCTTCACGGCCACGTCGCTGCCCACATAGTAATCCAGGTAGTCCCCCTTCCGCTGGGGGTGGTCGGCCAGGAAGGCATTGACGGTGTCGTAGTCCACATAGCTGCCGTCGTTTTTCAGGTAGAGGACTCCTTGGTCCTTTTCTGCCTCCAGCGCCGCGTAGGCCGCGTACCAATCGGAGTTGGCAAAGCGGTTGATCCGCTCCAGCAGCCCCCCATAGCCTTGCTGCCGGATGTCCTCGCAGCAGTCCTTGCGGTAGGCCGCCTTTTCCTCCTGGGAAAGGGTCTCCCCCGAGGCCCGTTCATAGCAGGCCAGCAGCAGGGCAATGTAGTCCTCCTCATAGTCCATGTACCGCTGGACAGGCTCCCTCACAGAGTAACAGCTCAGGGCCGACAGGCCGGCGTTCACCAGACCGGGGACCTGGTTGCGGGCCACCTGGACCTGATAGAGGGTCTCCCCCTCCTCCCGGGCCAACTGGACCACGTTATTTTTCAGCCCCCCCACCACCAGGTCCGCAGCGGTCTCGGCAAAATCGGTCAGGCGGTCTTCCAGTTCCTCGTCCAGCCGTTCTCCCAGCACATCATTGAGAAAGCTGCCGGGCTCGATGGGTTCCTCCGTGTAATAGTTGCTGCCTGACAAGAAACGGGTGCGTGTGCCGTTCAGGGTGGTGCTGTATTCCTGGTAAAGTTTTCCGTCGGTCTGCTGCTGGCTGTGATAGGCGCTGTTGTCGCCGTCCTTGGCATAGTCCATCTGGACCGCGCCGGCCTCGTCGCCGTCCACCGTCAGCTTGACTTGGGCCTGGACGGTGAAATTTTCTTCCTGCAGCAGCAGGTCCTTTACCGCCTGTTTGTAACGGGCGTAGCCGTTGACGCTGCCAAAGGCCGCCGTGGCCGAGATCGCCAGTGTCAGCATCCCCGCCACCAGGCAGATCAGGATTCTGCGCTTCTTCATGGGGCTTCCCTCCTCTTTTACAACTTCATTGTACCGAAGGAAAATAAAAAAAGGATAGGGATTTTCTTAAGATTTCATTAAGGCGAAAAAATGGCCGGGAGGATCGCCTCCCGGTCATTTCCACACAGAGTATTCTTACCACATTTTGGCGCAGGCCACGCCCAGGGCCCCCTCCCCGGTGTGGCAGCAGATGCTCAAAGGCAGGGAGATCAGCCCCACCGAGTGGTTGGGGAAGGCCGCCTGGACCTCTTTCTGCCAGGCCTCTCCCAAGGTGGGGTCGCTGCCGGAGTAGCCGGAAAAGACCGCCATCTTCATCCCGGCAAACCGGGTGGCCAGGTCATGGTGAAGGGCCTCGATGAGGGTCTTTTTGGCCTGGAGCATCCCCCGGACCTTTTTATAGGCGTCCAGCTTCCCCCCCTGGATCTGCAGGACGGGCTTGATGTGCAAAATCGCCGCCATGGCCGCCCCGGCGGCAGTGACCCGCCCGCTCTTTTTCAGGTATTCCAGGGTGTTCACGGCGATGTAGACACTGGAGGCGCTCTTTTCCCCCTCCAAAATATCCCGCACTTCTTCCGCCGTTCTTCCCTGCTCCAGCAAAATCTTGGCGTTGCGGATGGATTGGGCCAGGGTTACGGCGATGCGGTGGTCGTCCACCACCAGCACCCGCCCGCCATACTCCTGGGACAGGGCCTTGGCCATCTCACAGGAGCCGCTGAGGCCCGAGCTCATGGGAAAGTGGAGCACCGCGTCGTGGGTCTCCAGCAGTTCCTCCCACAGGGAGGTGATCTCCTCCGGGGAGGGCTGGGAGGTGCTGACTTCCGCCCCTTCCTTCATTTTGCGAAAAAACATCTCGGGGGTGCAGTCTTTTCCCTCCAGATAGGTGGCGCCGTCAATAAAAAAGGGCATTGGGATCAGATAGATCCCCAGTTCTTTGGCTTCTTGGACGGAAAGGTTGCTGTTGGTGTCCGTTACAATGGCTGTTTTCACAGTAAAATCCCCTTAATGTCTGGATTGATTCGTTGTCCTATGATACCATATCTTTCCTTCCTTTGCAAGGTTGCTTTCCTCTCTTCCCAGGGCAACAGCAATTAAATTTTCAATCTGAAAAAATGAGAAAAACGCCGCTGTAATTCCCTCCTATTCCCCTCCAACGATAGAGGGACCCCGTTGCCGCCTTGGGCCGGTGGGGCTATGACCCACGCCGTGGAATCCTCAACGCTCGCCCTCATCCGACCCAGCCTCCGGCTGGCCCACCTTCCCCCCCAGGGGAAGGCATTGGCAGGCCCTGTAGGGCACCTTTTCCTTTGGAAACGTCGGGCGTTCCTTTAGGACACTACCGCCATGGTTTCCCCCAACGTACCGTAGGCTTCCCCTCGGGGGGAAGCTGTCAGCGCAGCTGACTGATGAGGGGGCGATCTCGTAGTAACGGGAGGTAGAGGAATCCCGTTGCCACCTTGGGCCGGTGGGGTTACTACCTACTCTGAGAAATCCTCAACGCCCTCACTGGCTTCCCCCCTTTCCTTTGGAAAACCGGGGGTCGTCGGTGCGGCCCAGGATGTAGTCGGTGGATGTGTGATAAAGGTCGGCCAAAGCAATTAAAATGTCGCTGGGGATATCCCGGTAGCCCTGCTCATAGCGAAAATACTGGGTCTGGGTCATGCGCAGCTTAGCTGCCAGCTGCCGCTGGGTCAAGTCGTGGTCTTCCCGCAAGTCACGAATCCGTTTGTAGTATCCCATAGTCCCTCCATTGATATCCGTTTGGATATCTTGACATTATCCCGCTCCAATGTTATTATGGCTGCATGATATCCATTTGGATATCAATAAATTACAAAGAAGGAGACCCGATTTCCCATGTGCGACACCTCTTTTCCCTTCCGCTGGTCAGCCTGCCTCTGGTCGGCCTGCCTGCCCCACTGGATGGCCTGGCTTGGAAGTGCCCTCTTCCCCGGCGGCCCCTCCACCGCCCTGCTCTGCCGGGCCCTCCTTCTTTTCACCGCTGCCCTGCTCCCCTTCTTGCTCCAAACTGCCTGGCTCCCCGCCGGCATTACCCTGAGCGCGGGATGCTTTTTCATTCTGGCCGCCCTTTTCTGCCTGCCGCCGTGGACGGCCGGATAAAAAGACCGCCGGTTTTTTCAGAATCCCCTTGACAGCCGCGAATCTAAGTGATATGATTTTGATATCAAATAGATCGGCAAGGAGGTTTTCCATGAACGAAATTATTTTAACCAACAAAAAGCACGGCATGCCGGTGCTGCTGCTCACCATCGTGCTGTATGTGGCGGCCATTCTGGGCATCATCGCCTGCGCGGGGTACTATTATTATTACTATCCCACCATCCCCATGGTGATCTGCATCGCCTACCTGTGCCTGGGCTGGCTGGTGATCCCCGGCCTGAAGGTTCTGGGGCCCCAGGAGGCCCTGGTGCTCACCCTCTTCGGCAACTACATCGGCACCCTGAAGGGGGAGGGCTTCTACTTCGTAAATCCCTTCTGCGTGGCGGTCAACCCCGCCGCCAAAACCCAGCTGAACCAGAGCGGCGACGTGGACAGCGGCAGTGGCTCCCCGGTCCTGGCCGCCCTGAAGGGCGGGAACGGTTCCGCCGCCCTGAGCAAGGAGATCGGCTCGAAAAAGATCTCCCTGAAAATCATGACCCTCAGCAACTCCCGTCAGAAGATCAACGACTGCCTGGGCAACCCCGTGGAGATCGGCATCGCCGTCACCTGGCGGGTGGTGGACACGGTAAAGGCCGTCTTTGATGTGGACAATTATAAGGAGTTCCTCTCCCTCCAGTGCGACAGCGCCCTGCGGAACATCGTCCGCCTCTACCCCTACGACGTGGTGCCCGGCACGGAGGTGGACACCACTGGTGACGGGGTCCCCGACGAGGGCAGTCTCCGGGGCTCCAGCGACGTGGTGGCCGCCCGGATTCGGGACGAGATCCAGGCCAAGGTCCAAGAGGCCGGCCTGGAGATCATCGAGGCCCGGATCACCCACCTGGCCTACGCCTCGGAGATCGCCGCCGCCATGCTCCAGCGCCAGCAGGCCTCGGCCATCATCGACGCCCGGAAGATGATCGTGGAGGGGGCCGTGGGCACCGTGGAAATGGCCCTGGACCGCCTGAACCAGAGCGGCATGGTAGCGCTGGATGAGGAGCGGAAAGCCGCCATGGTCTCCAACCTGCTGGTGGTCCTCTGCGCCAACCACGACGCCCAGCCGGTGGTGAACACCGGCAGCCTGTATTAAGCTATGGCTGAGAGCAAAAAGGACACCAAAAAGCAAATCCCTCTCCGGCTTTCCGCCAAGCTGTACGCCGCCATCGCGGCCTGGGCAGAGGATGACTTCCGCTCGGTCAACGGACAAATCGAATACCTACTCACCGAATGTGTCCGCCAGCGGAAGAAAAACGGCAAGTACGTCTCCGATGAGATCGACGTGCCACCGGAGCTGGATATCAAGTAATCCGAAAGGAGGGAGTGCCATGGCCTCCCGCAGGGGAAAGAAAGTGGGGGTGTGGCTGTCAGTCCTGGCCGTGCTGGTCCCCCTGGCTGTTCAGGGGATCGGCGTCTACTGGGCCTGGCGCATGCTGGGCATGACCCCTCTGTTTTGGGGGCTGGCCGCGCTGCTGCTGGCCGCAGCCATCACCGTAATCGCAGCGGCCATCGTAAGAATTCGTGAAATCAATGGAGGAGAAGAAGATGATCTTAGTCAATACTGATTACATTACCGGAAAAGAGTTGGAAATGCTGGGCCTGGTGAAAGGCAGCACCATCCAGTCCAAGAACATCGGCCGGGACATCACCCAGGGTTTTAAGACCCTGGTGGGCGGCGAGCTGGGGTCCTACACCGAAATGATGAACGACGCCCGGGCCCTGGCCACCAAGCGGATGGTAAACGAGGCCGAAGCCCTGGGGGCCGACGCGGTGGTCAACATCCGCTACGCCTCCGCCGCCGTGATGCAGGGCGCCGCCGAGGTGATGGCCTACGGCACGGCGGTGAAATTCAAATAACCACCAACCCCTCTCTATACAAAAAGCTCCACCCCGGCGCGTTTGAACCGCGCCGGGGTGGAGCTTTTGCCAGGGGAGGAAGTTCCTCCTCCCGCCGCCTTAAAAGAGTTTGCTCAGCCACAGAATGATTCCGTAGATCACACTGGCCGAGATGCCGTACACCAGCACCGGCCCGGCCACGGTGAAGAGCTTGGCAGCGGTTCCCGTCACGAAGCCCTCCTGCTTAAACTCCATGGCGGGGGCCACCACGGCGTTGGCAAAGCCGGTGATGGGAACCAGGGTCCCCGCCCCGGCGTGCTTGGCGAAGTTGTCGAAGATCCCGATGCCGGTGAGCAAGGCTGTGACGAAAATCAGAGTCACCGACACCGCCGTCCCCGCCGCCTCAACCCCCAGACCCATGCTTTTGTACCAGTCCATCAGGGCCTGGCCGATGACGCAGATGCCCCCGCCCACCAGAAAGGCCCACACCATGTTCTTCCCCATGGGGGAGGGCTTGGCCTTGCTCTGGACATAGGCATTGTATTCCTCGCTGGTCAGTTTGTTCAGATCCATGGATATCACCTCACCGCCAGTATGTCCCAGAAGGAGAAAAATTATCCCTTTCCCCCTGGGTGGGAGTCCGCACCCAGCAAACGGCGCCTACCGCCGGTTTTACGCTGTGACGGGAAACTGCGCCCCCTGGTAATCCGGAAATTCACGCCAGAGCCGTCACCCCGCAGGGCCCTCCCAGCCGTCCTTTTCCTGGATGGCCTCCATCAGCTTTTCCAGGTATTTTTCCGCCGCCCTGGAAAAGCCGCGGTGTTTCTTCCACACCACGTTCATCTCCGCCCTCGGCGCGCCCTGGAGGGCCTTGAAGCACAACGCGCTGTCCTCCGAAACCCGGACAATGTTGCGCAGGCACACCGCGTATCCCAGGTGATCCTCCACCATCAGGGAGCCGTTGAACAAAAGGTTATACGTCCCGGAGATCCAGAGCTCCCCGGCCGCCGCCCCCAGCTGCTCTTTCAGAAAGGAGGCGGCGTGGACCTGCCTGGACAGGATCAGGGGCAAGCCCTTCAGGTCCGACAGGGCCACCGTCTCCTTTCCCGCCAGAGGGCTGTCCTTTCGCATGAGCACCCCCCAGGTGTCCTGATAAGGGATTCGGAGGCTGTGATACTTTGTCCCGTCTGCCCCATCAAAGAGCAGGCCAAAATCCACCAATCCACGGTCCAGCTGCTCATACACGTCAATGCTGTCCCCGCTGGAGACATGGAAGCGGACGCCGGGGTGCTCCCGCTGGAGCAGGTGGGCAGCCCGGGTCAGATAGCGCATCCCCACCGTCTCCCCCGCGCCGATGTACACATCCCCGGCCACCAGATCCTCCGACCGGGCAATCTCCCGCTCCGTTCTGTGGACCAGCTCCAAAATCTCCTCGGCCCGCTTCCGCAGGACCCGCCCCTCTTCGGTCAGGGTGATCTTCCGTTTCCCCCGGAGGAATAACGGTTTCCCCAGGGACGTCTCCAAATCCTTTAGCTGCCTGGAAAGGGTGGGCTGGGACAGGTGCAAAAACTGCGCCGCCCCCGAGATGCTCTCCTCTCTGGCCACCGCAAGAAAATATTCCAACACTCTCAGTTCCACAGGGCTTCCCTCCTGATTTTGGCAAATTCTATATCAGTATACCACAATCTTATTATACCTTAAAGCTATGGTAAATTATTTATTATAAGTATTTGCTATTTTTATTCCATTCTGTATAATCAAAAGCAAAAAGGAGGGATTCCCTTGGAACTGTCGGAATATTTAACCTATGTCAAAACCGGGCAGGTTATAAAAGCAGGCTCCCCGGCCCATCAGCTCATGCACAGGCTGAGCCAGGAAGCCCTTCAGATCACCGCCCAAATGAACACGGGGTATCACACCCCGGAGGAGCTGGCCCAGCTCTTTTCCGCCCTGACCGGCCGCCCCACCCCGGAGGGCTTCGCCCTTTTCCCGCCCTTCCATACGGACTGCGGCAAGAACATCCACCTGGGCAAGCATGTCTTTCTCAACGCCTCCTGCCACTTTCAGGACCAGGGCGGCATTTACATCGGCGACCATGTGCTCATCGGCCACGGCGTGACCCTGGCCACCCTGAACCACTGTCAAGACCCCTTGGACAGGGGCTCCATGGTGCCCAAGGCCATCCACATCGGTGACCGCGTGTGGATCGGCTCCCAGGCCACCATCCTCCCGGGGGTTACCATCGGCCACGGCGCCATCGTGGCCGCAGGGGCGGTGGTGACGGCGGACGTGGCCCCCAACACCATCGTCGGCGGCGTCCCGGCAAAATACATCAAGCACGTGGAAGCATGACGAAACACCACAGGATATTTTTAGAGAGGAGATCGTTTATGGAAAACACATTGCATCTGTCTGCGGCGTGGGACAAGACCTTCCCGAAAAGCCCCCAGGTTGACCACCGGAAGGTCACCTTCCACAACCGCTACGGGATTTTACTGGCTGCCGACCTCTATACGCCGAAAAACGCAACGGGCCGGCTGCCCGCCCTGGCCGTCTGCGGCCCCTTTGGCGCAGTAAAGGAACAGGCCTCCGGGCTGTATGCCCAAACCATGGCGGAGCGGGGCTTCCTCGCCCTGGCCTTCGATCCCTCCTACACCGGCGAAAGCGGCGGCCAGCCCAGATACATGGCCTCCCCGGATATCAACACCGAGGATTTCCAGGCCGCTGTGGATTTTCTCTCTGTCCAGGACAACGCAGACCCGGAAAAAATCGGGATCATCGGCATCTGCGGTTGGGGCGGCCTGGCCCTGAACGCCGCAGCCCTTGACACTCGAATTAAGGCAACGGTGGCCGCCACCATGTATGACATGAGCCGGGTCAACGCCAAGGGCTACTTTGACGCCGAGGACAGCGAAGCCGCCCGCTATGAAAAGCGCAAAGCCCTCAATGTCCAAAGAACCAAAGAATATCGGGAGGGCGTCTACCATCGCGGCGGCGGCGTGGTGGACCCGCTGCCGGAGGACGCTCCCTTTTTTGTCAAAGACTACTATGACTACTATAAGACCAGCCGGGGCTATCACAAGAACTCCCTGAACTCCAACGAGGGCTGGAACGTCACCGGCTGCATGTCCTTTCTGAACCAGCCCATTTTGCACTACAGCAACGAGATCCGCTCCGCCGTGCTGGTGATGCACGGGGACGCGGCCCATTCCTGCTACTTTGGCAAAGACGCCTATGCCGACATGGCAAAAGACAGCGCCTACGCCGGAAACAAAGAGCTGCTGCTCATCCCCGGCGCCTCCCACACTGACCTGTATGACGGCGGCGGAAAGAACGCCATTCCTTTTGATAAACTGGCGGAGTTTATCCGGGAGGCCATGGGGTAACTGCCAGGCAGAGAGACTGAACAAAGGAGGATCTTACCCATAAAAGTTTTACTGTTCAATGGAAGTCCCAAGCGCACCAACGGCTGCACTTACCTGGCCCTTTCTGAAATCGCCAAAACACTGGAGTCAGATGGGATCGAAACGGAAATTCTCCAGCTGGGGGGGCAGCCGGTGTGGGACTGCACCGGCTGCGGCCACTGCCAGAAAACCGGCCGGTGCATCTTTGATCAGGATATGGTCAACGACTGGCTCGAGAAGGCCCGGGAAGCAGACGGCTTTGTTTTCGGATCCCCGGTGTACTTCGCCCACCCCTCTGGCCACCTGCTGTCCGTCATGGACCGGATGTTTATGGCAGGCGGGGATGCTTTTGCCCACAAACCCACCGCCGCAGTGGTCACCGCCCGCCGGGCCGGGACCACCGCCTCCCTGGATGTCATCCAGAAGCACTTCACTGACGCCCAGATGCCCATCGTGTCCTCCACCTATTGGAACATGGTGTTCGGCCCTGCCCCGGAACAGCTGGAGCGGGACCAGGAGGGTCTTCAGACCATGCGGAACCTGGGTCGGAACATGTCGTGGCTGCTCCGGTGCATCCAGACTGGAAGAGACCAGGGCATAACGCCTCACCCAGCGGAGACGCGGCACTGGACCAGCTTTCACCAGTGAGAGGCAGACGCACCCCGGAAAGTATCCCTCCATCAAAATCATTTGACCTGTCCGAAAGGAGGAACCCTGATGAAGAAAAAACTGTTGACTTTGTTATTGGCTGTCTGCACCGTGCTCTCCCTGACCATGACAGCCTGCGCGGCTCAGGAAGAGCCGGAACCCTCGCCGCTCTCCACAGCGTCTCAGGTGCTGCCCTTTACGGACATTCCGACAGACGCTTGGTACGCTGATGAAGTGCAATACTGCTATGAGCACGGAATTTTTGCCGGCACCAGCAGCACCACCTTTTCCCCAGAGGACACCCTGACCCGGGCACAGCTGGCCACCGTCCTCTACCGGATGGCAGGAAGGCCTGCTATAAACAACGAGAATCTGGGATACCCCTTCACCGATGTACCCGGAGACAGCTGGTATACTGACGGCGTTTACTGGGCCCGTCTGAAGGGGCTTATGGGCGGCTATGGGAACAATGTATTTGGACCCGACGACCCTGTGACCCGGGAACAGGCGGTGACCATCCTGTGGCGGCAGGCTGGCTCCCCCGCTGCTTCTGCCGGGAATTTTTCGGATGGTGACCACCTTGCAACCTGGGCCGAGACCGCCGCTGGCTGGGCCCTGGGGGTGGGCCTGCTCGCCGGCTGGGCAGAGGGAACCTTCCAGCCTCGCACCAGCCTCACTCGGGCCGAGGCCACCGTGTTGATGGCCCGTTACCAACAGCGTGCCGCAACCGGGACAGAGGACGGCAGCCGCATTCTGGTGGTCTACTTCTCCGCCACCGGAACCACCCGTCCCCTGGCGGAGTACGCGGCGGATATCCTGAATGCCGACCTCTATGAGATCGTCCCGGCAGAGCCCTATACCGCCGCCGACCTGACCTATTACACCGACTGCCGGGCCGACCGGGAACAAAACGATCCCTCTGCCCGCCCTGCCATCTATGGCACCGTGGAGAATATGACGCAGTACGACGTGATTCTCCTGGGCTACCCCATCTGGCACGGGCAGCCGCCCCGGATCGTCAGCACCTTCCTGGAGTCCTATGATTTCTCCGGAAAAACCATCGTGCCTTTTTGCACCAGTGGCAGCAGTGGGTTCAGCGACAGGGGGCTGAGTGCCCTGACCTCCGGCGCCAACTGGCTCACCGGGTGTCGGTTTGCCGGCGGCGCCGGCCGGGAGGCCGTGGCGGAGTGGCTGGACAGCCTTGATTTGCCGCGGCAGACCGACGGGGATCTGCTGGTCTCCTTTCATGGTCACACCTATGCCGCCACCCTGACGGACGACGCCTCGGGCCGGGCCTTCGCCGCTCTGCTGGCGGCCCGAGGCGGCTCGCTCACTGTAGAGGCCCGGGACTACGGCGCCTTTGAAAAGGTGGGGGCCCTGCCTGCGTCCCTGCCCCGCAGTGACCAGACGATCACCACCGCCCCCGGTGATCTGATCCTCTATCAAGGGGACCAAATCGCCCTTTACTACGCTCCCAACACCTGGAATTTCACCCGCTTGGGCCGTCTGCAGGGGGATCTGTCCGCCCTGCGGGATCACTTGGGCAGCGGCAGTGTATCCATCACCTACTCCCTGGCAGCGGCCCAAACGGCCCCGGCCTTTGACCTTGAAACAGGCACTGTCACCCTCAACAGCGGCTATGAGATGCCCATCATGGGCTTGGGCACCTATTCCCTCAGCGATGAGGCATGTTATAACTCGGTCACCGCCCTGCTGGAGAAGGGCGGACGGCTCATTGACACTGCCTATATGTATCACAACGAAGCTGCCGTAGGCCGGGCGGTACGGGACAGCGATATGCCACGGGAAGAAATTTTTGTGATCACCAAGCTCTACCCCAGTCAGTTTGGAAACGCTGAAGCCGCCATCGACGAGGCGCTGGAGAAGCTGGATATTGGCTACATCGACCTGATGCTGCTCCATCACCCCGGCGCTGGGGACGTAGAGGCCTACCGCGCCATGGAACGGGCTGTGGCGGATGGCAAGCTCCGCTCCATCGGACTTTCCAACTGGTACGTGAAGGAATTGGAGGAATTTCTGCCCCAGGTGAGCATCCCCCCCGCCCTGGTACAGAACGAGATCCACCCATATTATCAGGAACAAGAGGTCGTACCCTATATCCAGAGCCTGGGCATCGTCACCCAGGGATGGTATCCCTTTGGTGGGCGGGGGCACACAGCGGAGCTGCTGGGGGATCCGGTGATTGCCGACATTGCCAAAAACCGCGGCGTCACCCCCGCCCAAGTGATCCTGCGGTGGAATCTCCAGCGGGGCGTGGTGGTGATTCCCGGCTCCAGCAACCCGGAGCATATCCGGGAGAATCTGGATCTGTTCAACTTCGCCCTGACAGAGCGGGAGATGGCGCAGATCGCCGCCCTGGATCGAAATGAGAAGCATGACTGGTACTAATTGGCGCAGTGACGGCAGCCCGTCTGCCGAACCCGGAACAGGCTCTCCGGGCGGTGGGTATTGCCCCGCCGCTCCGCCCTAGATACTTTTGCGCAGGAAGGATATGGTCTCATCTTGTTACGTTGCTGTCCGCAGCTTCAACCCTCCCATGATAAGGCCGTATCCTTTCTCTTTTTTCACCGGCTGTCCAAGCTGTATTTTAATCCTGCCAAAAGCAAAAGAGAGAACAAAACGCTTGACAAACGGCGATTTTTCGATATAATAATATAGCCTGTCTTTGATACAGGCATATCCTTGCCGGCAGCGAGGACTGCCGGCCAAATGTCCATAAGGAGGTGCAACGAACCATGGCAAAGGTAAACGCAAACTATGAAGTGGTCTACATCATGGACCCCGCGCTGGGAGAAGAGGCCATCGCCGCAATGATCGAGAAGTTCAAGGCTCTGGTAGAGACCCAGGGTACCGTGTCCGCCATCGATGATTGGGGCAAGCGCCGTCTGGCTTATCCCATCAATGACCTGACTGAGGGCCATTACGTCCTCATGACCTTCACCGCCGCCCCTGAGCTCCCCGCCGAGCTGGACCGTGTGCTGAAGATCACCGAAGGCATCATGCGCTCCATGATCATCTGCAAGGATGAGTAAGGGGGGTCCTCAGCTTGCTGAATAAGATCTTCCTTCAGGGCCGGCTGGTGGCCGACCCGGAGCTCCGCCACACCCCCAACGGCGTGGCCGTAGCCTCCTTCCGCATAGCCGTAGACCGGGACTTTAAGGACCGGGAAACCGGCGAGCGGAAAGCAGATTTCATCAACGTGGTCGCCTGGCGCCAGACGGCAGAGTTCGTCTCCCGCTACTTCACCAAGGGCCGTATGGCCGTGGTAGAGGGCAAGCTCCAGACCCGCGACTACACCGACCGGGACGGCAACCGCCGGTACGCCACGGAAGTGGTGGCCGACAACATCTATTTCGGCGACTCCCGCCGGGATAGCGAAGGCGGCGGCTACGCTCCCGCGCCCCAGGCCAGCCGAGGCAGCTACAATTCTCCCGCTGGCAACAGCTCCCCCTCGTCCGGCGGCGGTTACTCCGCGGCCCCTGCGGTGGATCAGTTCGCTGACCTCACCGACGACGACGGTGAACTGCCCTTCTGAGCACTGCTCTGCTGACTGCCTTCCCGCCGGGAACGGCTCTCAGACCACTTTCATTCTATTTTAAGGAGGTTTGCTATCATGGCTATGGATAGAGAACGCCCTCGCGGCGGCCGTAAACGCCGTAAGGTTTGTACTTTCTGTGTCGATAAGGTCGAGCACATCGATTATAAGGACTCCGCCAAGCTGCGCCGTTTCCTTTCTGAGCGCTCCAAGATTCTGCCCCGCAGAACCACCGGCACCTGCGCCATGCATCAGCGCCAGCTGACCGAGGCCATCAAGCGTGCCCGTCAGATCGCTCTGCTGCCTTACGTTACAGACTAAAATATGAAATTTTGGACCCGCTTCGCTGGGCTCCAAAATTTGGGGATTGCAGTCCGAACCGCGCCTGGCAGAGCCAGGCACTCTCGGACTGAGAAGTATTTTTTCACCGGCGGAGCCGGTGAAAAAATGATTTGATTTTGTTCCGGCTTTTGCGAAAGCCGGAAGTCTGCGACGCTGATTGCGCTGTTTTGTGAATAGGAGAGGCGATAGTGAACTGCTATCGCCTTTCTTTTTTAGGATGGGTTGTTGTCCGCCTCCGATCCTCTTTAGAAAGGAGATCGAGAAATGAAAAAAGGTGTTATCGTGGCGCTTTTATCCCTGTTATTTGGCCTTCTTTCCGGCTGTTTTAATCCAAACGAATTTGCTGACCCCGATAATGTGGCGAATCATTATCTGACGACCCACCCCAAGTTTTTGGAAAAGTATGGAGAGGATTATACGCTGGAATATACCGGCGGCGGCAGTCTGCAGGAGATTGGTGGGCGGAATGGACTCTCGGGAACGGGTTCCTATGAATGTACAATAAACGGAACGGATCAATTTTCAGTCGCCCTCATGAAGGAAAAGAACCATCCGTGGACAGCGCGGGGCGTTGTCTGCACCTCCGCGAAGTATGCCTGTAATGAGTTGAACCTCATCTTTGAGGGCAGCACGATGGGTGATGTACCAAGTTACGAGCTGGACTCATTGCAGCCCAATGGCGTTCTATACTTAAATGGAGAAAAGATCGACGTCATCGTAACCCTTGTCTCTTCCCGCGTCCTTGTCTATGATGCTTCCTTATATCGGCAATACAAGGAAGAGCTGGCGTTGACAGAACCCAATAGACTCGACTTACCGAAAGAAAAAGAAGAAGCCTGTACATTACTTATTTGCCGTATCATTGGAGACTTCGATATGTTCACAGCAACGCCGGAACCCGAGTATGAGGACTTCAGCTCTGTGAAAGAGTATCATTTCTATGTGATAGAGGATTCTTAACTCCCTTAACCGCTGATACATTCTGAAAGGAGCGATTGTATGACCCCATTCAAAACCTGTATCGTCCAGACCACCTCCCTGCCCTATGACAAGCAGGCCAACCTGAACCGGGCCCTTCAGGCCATGGAGACTGCCGCCGGGCAGGGGGCTTCGCTGATTCTGTTTCCCGAGATGTTTCTCACCGGCTACCTCATTAAGGACAAGCTGGCGGAGCTGGCCGAGTCCTTGGAGGACGGCCCCGGGCTGACGGTTCTTCGCCGGAAGGCCCAAGAGCTATCCATGGGCGTGGTCATCGGCACTCCCCTGTTAAACCCCGGCGGCAAGCCCTACAACGCCGTGGTAATGATCGACCGGGACGGCTCCATCCCCGGCTTCCAGGCCAAGACCCACTTTTTCGGTGGCGAGGAAAAGATGTTCGACCCCGGCACCAGCTTAAAGGCCTTTGACACCTCCTTCGGGCGGATGGGGATTCTGGTGTGCTACGACGGGGAGTTCCCCGAAACCGCCCGGACCCTGGCCCTGGACGGGGCCAAGCTCCTCTGCATGTGCGCGGCCAACATGAGCCCCTATGAGGACTACCACTTCGTCTACATGCGCACCCGGGCCATGGAGAACCGGATCTATACCCTGTACTGCAACTATGTGGGCACAGAAAAGAAGTTCCACTACTGCGGCCAGAGCGGGGCCTTCCATCCCACGGGCAAAATCCTGGCCGAGGCGGACACCCAGGAAGAGGTTCTGCTTTATGCCGACGTGGACATGGCCGACACCACCGCGCCGGACGATTTTTTGAACTATCTGAACCACCGGCGGCCGGGGCTCTACCACCCGGCCCTGGCAGGCGCCCAGAACGGATGATTCCCCCTTCGGCGACAACAGGAAAGAGGCTGCTGCAACCCACATTGCAGCAGCCTCTTTCTCATGAGGATACCATATGGTAAACTCCCCTCACCGTCTCTCCAGGTGGACCGCCAAAACGGTGCCGTCGTCCTCCCCCTGGCAGATCTCCTCGCTTTGGCGGAGGATGCGCTGGGCCAGGTCGCTGGGGCTGTCTCCCCGGTAGCCGGTCATCAGATCCCGAATCCAGACGTCCTCCCGTCCGCAGAGGACGCCGTCGGTGACCATCACGATCCAGTCCCCTTTCTCCCCCCGGAACTTGTGGATGTCTGGCTTGGCCTTCTCCCCGGTGACAATGCCCGCGGGGAGAGAGTTGCCTACGGCGCACCTGACCCGTCCTCCCCGGCAGACATAGGTGGGGGCGGCTCCCTGCTTGTGCAGGCAGCACCGGCCGGAGAAGAGGTCCACCGAGAGCAGGTCGATGGTGGTGCTCCCACCCGCTTCTCCCCGCAGGGCCAGGGCGGAGCTCACGGTCTCCACCGCCTCCTCGGGGTCCATGCCCGCCCGGAGAAAGCTCTCCATGAGCTTGGCCGCCTGGGTGCTCTCCTGGCGAGCCCCCGGGCCGGAGCCCATGCCGTCGCACAGCAGCAGGAAGAGAATCCCGTCCTCCCGGCGGAACCAAACCCCCGTGTCCCCGCTGACAGGCTCTCCCTGGCGGGGCGCCCCTGCCAGGCCGGCCGTGGCCCGGAAGGGCTCGGCCTGGGCGAAGAGGAGACGACCCTTCTCCTCCCTGTCTTCCCGCAGGGGGGTGCCCAGAACCTCCGACAGCTCCCGGCAGGCGGAGCGGGTTTTCAGCTCCTCGGTGGCGGGAACCTCCACCCGAAGGTGGCCCTCCTTGTTGTAATAGACCACCCCGCCGGTGAGGTTCATGCTTTTGAGAAATGCGGTCAGCTTTTCCTGTCGGGGCAGGTCGGGGGTCAGGCCGGTGGAGACCTCTGCGGCGGCGTTGCGCATGAGCTTGTCCATCCGCTGGTACTGGCTGCACAGGGCCAGGCGGGCCTGCTGGGTCCGCCGGAGGGCCTGCCGCCGCCGGAGAAAGGCGGTGAGCTGGCGGTTGACCTCCCCCAAAAATTCCGGGAAATGGACGCAGCGGGTGGGGAAGGGACCGGTAAAGTCTGTGGCCAGGGCCCGGCCTCGGGCCAAGATCGGGCCGGTGGCGTCGTTGAGGGCGGTCCGGGTGTCCTGGTAGTCCTTCTGCCAGCAGCCCGACCGCAGGACGCACTTGGCGCACACCTTGTCCGCCGTCTGGGTGAAAATTTCCGCCGGGTTTTCCGTGTTGTTGTCCTCGGGGTGGAGGGTTTCCTTCACGTTGCCATAGAGGGTGTGAAAGGCCGAGGCCATCTCCCCCATTTTCCGGGAGAGGGTCTGGCGGCTGGCATCTAATTCGGGGCCGCTCTCCAGCCCGGCGGCGGGAACAGCCTGTTCCTCCTCAAGGTGAAAGGGAATCACCAGGAAGAGGACCGCGCCCACCACGGCCTCCAGGAGCAGGCCCAGGTGGAGGCCTCCGTCCCAGCTCCACAGCACCGCCGCGAAGCAGGTGAGCACGTAGGCCAGGGCCGCCCAGATCTTCCGGTGATTCTTGCACAGCCCGCAGGCCAGGCCCGCCAGGGCAAAAACCATGCTGTAATAGGGCTGCTCCCCGGAGGCCAGGTCCAGGGCCACCCCGGTGCAGGCCCCGGTGAGGACGCCTCCTCTGGCCCCTCTCCGGGCGGCCAGCATCACCCCCACCGCCGCCAGGAGACGGCCCAAGGAGAAGGTCTCCAAAATCTCCACCCGGGACAGGGACATGAGCACCGTCCCCGCCAGCATCAGCAGGCCGATGGCCTGCTTGGGGCTCAGGTCCTGGGGGTGGTCCAGGGCGTCGGGCCACTGGGTGAAGATGATCCGGTAGCCGTAGGCCGCCGCCCCTGTGAAGAGGACCTCGGTGACAAAGTAGACCAGATCCTCCCCGTGCCAGCCCTCGCCCCCCCGGCAGATGATCCCCGTGAGCACGCTGAGCAGGGCCGTGATGGAGGGCATGAACCACACCCGCCGGTAGAATTTCGCGTCGTAAAAGGCAAAGGCCACCGAGTAGGTCAAAATGGCCGAGGCCGCGTAGCGCATGCCGTCGGTCATCCCCTCCAGACAGAGGTAGCCCAGGCAGGTCCCCGCCAGGGTGCAGAACCCGCTGAGCCCCGACCCGGCCGCCGCCACCGCCGCCACGCCGAAGGGGGCATAGAGCCCGAAGATCTCCGCCCCCGACAGCACAGCCCCCAGGAGGAATCCCACCCCCGCCTCCGCCAGGCCCATAAAGGCCCGCCGGGAAAGATTGACTGTGTCCCGCCGGGGAAACCGGAGCAGCCGGCCCCCCGTTCTTTCTTTCGTTGCCATGGATGATCCCTCCTGTTATTTGGCTAACCTGATGGTTTATGCGTCGTGTGCTCAGATTATACCGACCAGGAGAAAAAAAGGCTGTCGGACGGTGCATGGGGAAAGAAGGGGGCTTTCCCCAGCATTTTCCCTTGTCCCGTTTTCTTCGGGGGCAAGGAGCGGCGTTCCAGAAAAAAGGGCGGGCGAATGGTGGGGGGAAGGCGAAAAGGGTGACGGGCAATTTTTCGGAGGGATTTTGGGTGTGAAAAAAGGACAGGAGGCAAATTTCCTCCTGTCCTTTGGTTGTTTCTGTTCCCGCTGTTACCGGCGGCGTTGGATCTCGTCCAGCAGGTGGGCAGCCACCTCATCCTTGCCCATGAGGGGGAGCTCCTGCTCTCCGTCCTTGGTGAGGATAGTGACCACGTTGGTGTGCCCGCCGAAGCCGGCGCCGGCCACCTTCAGGTTGTTGGCCACGATCATGTCCAGCTTCTTCCGCTCCAGCTTGCCCCGGGAGTTGGCGATCATATCCCGGGTCTCCATGGAGAAGCCGCAGACGAAGAGGCCGGGATGGCGGTGCTCAGCCACCCAGCCCAGGATGTCATGGGTGCGCTCCAAGGGGATGGAGAGGTCGCTGTCGGACTTCTTCATCTTGTCGTCAGCCACGTTGGCGGGGCGATAGTCCGCCACGGCGGCGGCTTTGATGAGGATATCCGTGGTGGGGAGGAGCTTTTGAATCTCCCCGTACATGTCCTCGGCGGTGGTCACCGGGCGAGTCTCCACAAAGGGCACCGGGTCCAGGGCCACCTGGCCGGAGACCAGGGTTACCTGGGCCCCACGGAGCATGGCCTCCCGGGCGATGGCGTAGCCCATTTGGCCGGTGCTGTGGTTGGTGAGGTAGCGCACCGGGTCCAGGGATTCCTGGGTGGGTCCCGCGGTCACGGTCACCCGGACGCCGGCCAGGGACTTCTCCCGGGCGATCTCCCGGGCGATGTGGTCCAGCAGGACCTCGGGCTCGGGCATCTTCCCGCTGCCCACCGCCTGGCAGGCCAGCAGGCCGCTGGCCGGGGGGATGATGGCAAAGCCGTACCGGGCCAGGGTGGCGAGGTTATCTTGGGTGATGGGGTTTTCCAGCATGGCGGTGTTCATGGCCGGGGCGATTAACTTTTTGCACTTGGCCGCCAGGATGGTGGTGGTGAGCATATCGTCGGCGATGCCGTGGGCCAGCTTGGCAATGACGTTGGCGGTGGCCGGGGCTACCAAAATCAGGTCGGCGGCGGTGGCCAGGGAGATGTGGGTGACGTCATACTGAAAATCCCGGGCAAAGGTGTCGACGACACACCGGTTGTTGGTCAGGGTCTCGAAGGTCAGGGGGGTGATGAACTGGGTGGCGTTCTGGGTCATAATGACGTGGACCTCCGCCCCCGCCTTTCGCAGGGCGCTGGCCACGTTGGGCATCTTATAGGCCGCGATGCCGCCGGTGACACACAGCAGCACGCATTTTCCGTTCAGGTTTTCCATGGATCTGTCTCCGTTCTCGCCGGGACGGCGGTGTTCTCCTGGGGGCGCGTCTCCCCGAAAAGGCCCCGCGCCAGGCGGGCCAAATCCTCAAACGGCTGACCGCTCGGCGCGGGTGTGGGGTCTTTTTGTGCTTTAGTCCAGGGGCTGGTCCTTCAGCAGGCCGTGTTTCTCATAGGTGCTGATGCGGACGGGCTTGTTGGCGTCGTCCACAAAGACCACGGTGGGGTGGTAGTTGTTCTTGACCTCCTCAGGGGTCATCTGGGCGTAGGACATGATGATGATCTTGTCCCCGGTGCTGACGCAGCGGGCGGCGGCGCCGTTGAGGCAAATCATGCCCGAGCCCCGCTCGCCGGCGATGGTGTAGGTCTCAAAGCGGCTGCCGTTGTCGATGTCCACAATCTGGACCTTTTCGTACTCCAGGATGCCGGCGGCGTCCAGCAGGTCCATATCCACGGTGATGGACCCCACATAGTTGAGCTCCGCCTGGACCACAGTGGCCCGATGAATCTTTCCTTTCAGCATTTCCATTGTCATGGTTATTTCCCCTCCACGATAAAGTTGTCGATCAGTCGGGTCTTTCCAATGTAAACAGCCATGGCCACCAGAACCGTGCCCTGGATCTGGCTGACCGGGTCCATGGTGACGCCGTCCACGGCGGAGACGTAGTCGATCTTCGCCAGGGGCTCGGCGGCAATGTGGGCGGTCATGGCTGCCACAATCTTGTCTGCGTCGGTCTCTCCCTGCTCCGCCATCTTCTGGCCCAGGAACACGGCCTGGGACAGGACCAGGGCGGCCTTGCGCTCTTCGGGGTTCAGATAGGTGTTGCGGGAGGACTTGGCCAGGCCGTCCGCCTCCCGGACAATGGGACATCCCACGATCTCAATGCCATAGGACAGATCCCGCACCATCCGGCGGATGATGGCCAGCTGCTGGGCGTCCTTCTGGCCGAAGAACGCTTTGTCGGGGGTTACAATGTTAAAGAGCTTAGAGACCACCGTGCACACGCCACGGAAGTGGATGGGCCGGGTCTTGCCGCATAGCTGCTTGGGCATGTCGGAGAGGATCTCCACATAGGTGGCGGCGCCGGGGGCGTACATCTCCTCCACAGAGGGGTAGAAAACCATGGCGCAGCCGTGCTCCTCCAGCAGGGCGCAGTCCCGGTCAAAGTCCCGGGGATAGGCTTCCAGGTCCTCGTTGGGGCCAAACTGGGTGGGGTTGACAAAGTCGGAGGCCACCACCCGGTCACACTGGCGCACGGCCTCGTCTACCAGGCTGGCGTGGCCCTCGTGAAGGTAGCCCATGGTGGGGACCAAGCCCACGGTGAGGCCCTCCTTCTTCCAGGCCGCTACCTGGGCCCGGACCTCTTCAATGGTCGTTGCAATGATCATAGCTCATTTCCTCACAATATATAAAATAGCGGTAAGCCGTTTTCCCTTGTTCTCAAATGACTCATACTATCATTCGATAAAAAGTAGACTTTGCAAAAGGCTACTTTTTATAGCACCACAGGTGCGTCGAATGATGTATGAGACGTCTTTTCAGCGGCAAAGCCGCTGAAAAGTGCAACGCGTTCGCGTTGCTGATTCCATAAAAATCTTGTTTTTATGGAATCATAGTATCAGCGGTTGCCGCCGGGATTGCCGCCGTACAGCTGCGTCAAAAACTCATCGGAGCAGTCGCTCTTCACGAAGGACTCCTGGGGGCTGGGGAAGGTACCCGCCTTCACCTCCTGGTCATAGGCCCGGCAGGCATCCTGGAAGGCCTGGCCCACCTGGCCAAAGGTCCGGGCAAACTTGGGCTTCCAGTCGCCCATGCCCATCATGTCCTGCCACACCAGCACCTGGCCGTCGCAGCCGTTGCCGGCGCCGATGCCGATGGTGATCATGGAGGTCTTTTGGGTCACCAGGGCCGCCAGCTTGGGGGGCACGCACTCCAGCACCACCATGAAGGCCCCGGCAGCCTCCACCGCCGCGGCGTTTTCCAGCAGCCGGCGGGCCTCGGCCTCGCCCTTGCCCTGGACCTTAAAGCCGCCCAGGCAGTTGTGGGACTGGGGGGTCAGGCCGATGTGGGCGCAGACGGGGATGCCGCTGGCAGTGATGGCCCGGATCTGGTCGCAGACCTCCTTGCCCCCCTCCAGCTTCACGGCGTTGGCGCCGCACTCCTTCATCAGGCGGCCGGCGTTGGCCACAGCCTGCTCCACAGACACCTGGTAGCTCATAAAGGGCATATCCAACACCACGAAGGCATTCTCGCAGGCCCGGCACACGCTGCGGCCATAGACAATCATCTCTTCCATGGTGACAGGAATGGTGTCCGCGTAGCCCTGCATGGTCATGCCCAGGCTGTCGCCCACCAGAATGGTGTTGATCCCGCACTGGTCCATCAGGCGGGCGGTGGTGTAATCGTAACAGGTCAGCTGAGAGATTTTTTCTCCTCTGGCCTTCATCTCGGCCAGCGTGACAACAGTGTTCTTCATGTCCTCGATCCTTCCTCTAATAGTTCCTTCATGGGGTGATAGGCAATGTCCGGGTGCTTTTCCTCTGCCAACTGCACCAGCCTTCTGGAGGCCGCCCGGTACAGTTGCCGGCTGCCGCCCTTTGGCAGGCAGGCCAGATGCTTGGCCACGGTGGCCGTGTCCCCCCGCTCCACAGGGCCGGTGAGGGCGTCCCGGGGCCCGTCCTGGATCAGATGCTCCAGGTTGGCCCGCATCAGGGGGGCCAGGGCCGACAGGGCCTCCTGCTGGGAAAAGCCGCAGCCGGCCAGCAGGTCCACACTCTCTTTCACCAGGGCGCACACCAGATTACTGGCAATGGCGCAGGCAGCGTGATAAGCCACCTTCCCCTGGCTGGGGATTCTCCGCACCGTGGCGCCCAGAGCGCCCAAGGTATCCTCCCACCAGGACAGGTGGGGGCCATGGCCCTCCAGGCAGAAAAAAGCACCCGGTAATTCCCGCCAAGCAGCATATTTGTCGCTGATGGGGAACAACGGGTGGATCGAATAGTGGTCAGCGCCGGTCTCCTCCACCCCGGGAAAGGCCTCCCGGGCGGTCATGGCGCCGCTGCAATGACAAATTTGTTTTCCTGTCAGGTCAAACTCCCTCAACTGCTGAAAGACTGAGGAAATCGCTCCATCCGGAACGGTTAAAAATAACGCGTCACTCGCCCGAACCAATGCCCCTAAGGACTCGTACCATTTCGTGCCAGTCATTTGCGCCGCTTCCTGGGCCGATCCTGGGTGCCGGCTGTAATAGCCGGTCACGGGGATGCCGCCCTGGGCGAAAAACATACCCAAGGAGAAGCCAACTTTTCCCGCTCCAATGAATCCAATCTTCATCCGATCACCTTGCTTTCCAAACGCAGAGGCAGGGTGACGCGATGGGGTTCCGTGCCGGAGCAGCGGACCCACAGGAACTATGCCGGTACAGTTTCCTACTCGGAATACCATCCGTTTGGGGCCAGCGTGCAGCCAAAAAGGCATACGCCGGCCAACGCGGCTATTGTATCATCCACGCCCCCAAAAGTAAAGGCTTCTCCTTTCCATTTTCCCAGGCCGACTGCACAACATTTTCCCACCTTTTTCGGGCACTTTCCACAAAAACACCCCGGAGCGGCCGGTTTGAACCAGTCACTCCGGGGTAGGTGGAATTGTTTCTTGGGTCGCCGGGGACGTCTTTACGCCCGTCCCGGGGTGTACCGCTTGTCCAGGGTGTGGCGGAAGGTCTCCCTTCCCTCGTCCCCGGTGGTGCCACGGAGCAGGGATGCGCCCCCATAGCGCAGGCACCGGTGAATCCGGGCCTCTCCCCGCTTCATGGTCCGGGAGACCGTGGTCCGGTCGATGCCCAGCAGCTCGCCGATCTCCCGCATGTTCAGCCCCTGGTCATAGTAGAGAAACAAAATCTGCCGCTGACGGGGGGTCACTTCCTCCCGCAGAGCCTGGGCCAGGTCCCGGCGGAGCTGTTGGAGCTGCCCCCCGTTGTCCTGGGCCATGAGGCGGGTGTAAACCGTCATGTCCGCCCCCAGGTTTCTTCCCTTTCTATAACGTGTACCTTGCATTGCGGCGATACCCCCTCTCGTAATAGCGCTCCAGCAGCACCGCCTGGTCCCGGGCCTCCCGCCAAAGGGTGTCCAGGGCCCAGATGCGCACCTGAAGCTTCTCCTGTTCCACCGGGTCCCGGGCTGCCCGGCGGGCGGCCTCCAGTTCCTTGATCCGTCCCCGCAGCACCTGGGCCTGGGCCCGGTACTCCACGGACATCTCCTGTAATGTCATAGCATCCTCCTCTCGTTTTCGCTCCCTCCGGCGGCATCGAAGGCAGAGGCCTCCCTCCGCCGGCGGGTCGTAAGTATACTGCTCCTGTCCGCAGCCCTGGCAGATAAACCGGGGCTCCTCCCGCTGCCGGTCCCGGAAAGGGTAGTTTGCTCGTATGTTTCCTCTCGTCGCCGTCCTCCTTTTCCCTCTTCCCCACTCCACAAAAAATCCCTCATTTTTTCAAAAAAGTGCTTGACAAATTCCCGGCCATCTGTTAAAGTAATCTTCGCTGCGGATGAGTGCCTACGCTGGTGTAGCTCAGTTGGTAGAGCAGCTGATTTGTAATCAGCAGGTCGGGGGTTCGAGTCCGTCCACCAGCTCCAATTTCATATGGAGGAGTTCCCGAGTGGCCAAAGGGGGCAGACTGTAAATCTGTTGTCGACGACTTCGATGGTTCGAATCCATCCTCCTCCACCAAAACAATGTGAATGGCTTTGTCGTTCACATTGTTTTTTTATTCCGCCAAAACTTCCTTACGTCAGACGCCTGTCCCCTCTCGATTTTAGAACATGCGTTCTACTCAAATCATAGCACGATCCCCTTTTTCCTGTCAACGCGCTCCCCTCCCCACCCAAAAAGTCCGCTCCAATTTTATGGACAAGTGTACGTTAAAGAAAATTATCTTCCCGGAAACCAGAAAGAGCAGGGTAGCCGCATTGAAACTTTGGGGTGGGTGCGTCTATTACCCACGCCGAGAAATCCTCAACGCTCACCCTCATCCGACCCGGCTTCGCCGGCCCACCTTCAGAGCAAAGGAATTTTTTGATTTGATCTCCAACTGTCCCCCGGACAGTTGGACCCCCAGGGGAAGGCGATTGGCATATCCTGTATGGCTTACTGTAGAAAACTACCGTAGCACCCCCCCAACGTAGCCTAATAGCGTAGGCTTCCCCTCGGGGGGAAGCTGTCAGCGCAGCTGACTGATGAGGGGGCGATTTCGTAGTATCGGCGGGTAGAAGAATACGGTTTTTGCCGAAGCGTATCACCTTTCCTCCTCCCCTCTCCCCCTCGGGCAAGGGCCACAAAATACCGGGGAGATTCCTTAGGATTACGCTGACCGGGCGATAGAGGAAATCCGCTGCCCTGCCCAGAAAACTTTTCCCATTGCTTTTTCCCCCATCCTTTGTCATAATGAGAACAGAAAGCGACACAATCCACTGAGAAGGAGTGCGTTCCATGAAACAGACGATCATTTCCCTGGGCCGGCAGGTGGGCAGCGGCGGCCACAAGATCGCGGCCGCCCTGGCCCAACGACTTTCCCTGCCCCTGTATGACAAAAACCTGATCGCCGAGATCGCCGCCCAGCGGGACCTGGACCCCAGCGTCCTGCGCCAATACGAAGAAGCTCCCAAGAATCCCTTCCTCTCCCGAAGCGTCCGTGGGCTCAGCAACTCCGCCCAGGCCGGGTTAGCCAGCATGCAGTTCCGCTTTTTGCGGGAAAAGGCCGCCAGCGGCGAATCCTTCCTGATCCTGGGCCGCTGCTCCGACTATATCCTGCGGGAATACGAGGGGCTCATCTCCATTTTCGTCAGCGGTGATTTGGAGGACCGGGTGGCCAGCATCCAGCAGGCCCATGGCTTCTCCCAGGAGGAGGCCTTGGACTTCATCCGCACCGGCGACAAACGCCGGGCAACCTATCACAGCGAGCACTGCCCCACCCAGTGGGGCCACGGCGACGCCTATGACCTGACCATCAACTCCTCCCGCTTAGGGCTGGAAGGAACCACCGACTTTTTGGCCGAGTACCTCCGCCGACGCATGGAGAAGTAACCCCCCACGCAAAACCGCCGCCGCGAGAGCTCTCGCGGCGGCGGTTCCTTTTATGGGGCCTGTTTCAGCTGGATCAAGACCACCTCGGGGCGGTTGTTGAACCGAAAGGGGAAGAGGCTGTTGCCAATGCCCCGGCTGACCACCATGCTGGTGGCCCCCTGGATGTAACATCCCCCGTCATATTTGGGGTGCAGCCCCTGGCCGGGGGCCAACAACCCGCCCACCCAGGGCAGCCGGAATTGGCCCCCGTGGGTGTGGCCGCTGAGGACCAGGTCCACCCCGCTTTCCCGGTAGACTGCAAACCATTCCGGCCGGTGGGAGAGCAGGATGATATAGGGGGCTTCCTGTCCCACAAGCCCTTGCAGCTTGCCTCTCATCACCGTTTTCGCATCCCTCCGTAAATCGTCCCTCTGAAAGCTGGGGTCCTCCACCCCCAGTAAGGTGATCTCTGCCCCCGCACGCTGAATCGTAACTGCCTCATCGGTGAGGACAACAATTCCCCTGTCCCACAGCCCCTCCCTGAGCCTGCCGTACTCAGGCACCCGCGCCTCGTGGTTGCCCGGAACATAGTAGCAGGGTGCGATCTTCCCGGTTTCCGCCGCAAAGTCCAGGGCCACGGTGAGGTCAGTCCGGCGGGAGTCAATCAGGTCTCCGGTAATGGCGATGAGGTCCGGCCGGGCCCTTTCCAGCATCCAGAGGAGCTTTTTGTTTCCTTTCCCCAGTTGGGCATTGTGCAGGTCCGAAACCTGGGCAATGCGATAGCCGGAAAATTGCTTTGGCAATTTCCCGCTGGAAAGGGTGTAAGTGGTCAGCACAAGGGCGGTGTTGCCCCAGGCGATCCAACCGGCCAGAGCCCCGGCGGCGAGGCCGCCCAGGGGAAGAAGCCCTGCTTTCAGAACCGTCTTTTTCATCCAATCTCTCACTCCGTCATGTTTTTTCGTTTTGTTTTTTAATCGCGCTCACTTTTAGTCCATTATAACACTGTGAAGTTTCCCCTTCAAACCTTTGCTCTCCGGCATAAAAAATTCTGTTTCCGAAAACCCTCTCATTGCATCCCCCAAAAAATCGTGGTACCCTATGCCCAGGAGGTGACTTTTATGGCAAAGGAAGACCAGAAGGATTTTAACGCCATGCTCCAGAAAAGCAACGGCATGCCCAAGATCCAGATCGTCACGGACCCGAAGACCATTGAAAAATACGGCGGCAGCCGGATGTATTTCGCCCCGCCCCTGGCCTATGACCGGGCCATGAAGCAGGTGCCCCCAGGAAAGGTGATCACTGTGGGGGAGCTCCGCCGGCACTTTGCCGCCCTGGGGGGCGCCGACTTCACCGACCCCATCACCGCCGGCATCTTTGTCTCCATCGCCGCCTGGGCCAGCCACCAGCGGACCCAGGACAAGACGCCCTATTGGCGAACTCTGAAAGCGGGCGGCGAGCTCAACCCCAAGTACCCTGGCGGGATCGAAGCCCAGCGGGCCAAACTGGAGGCCGAGGGCCACACCATCGTGCAAAAGGGCCGGAAGACGCTCAAATACTTTGTCAAAGATTATGAACAAGCCCTCTTTTCTCTGGCGTAGCCCCCGCCACTTTGGGAGAGCAAAGCGTTAAATTCCCTCTTGACAACTGAGGAAAAGCGTGATAAAATAGGCCAGTCATAAAGGAAGGAATGGTTTCTGATGAACAAGCAGACCATCAACATGAACAGCGCATTCGCCTTTACCTACTATTACTTTATCACCTGCAAGGGAATAGAGTAATGGCAATTTGTGCTGGATAAAACCCATGGTCCTTCTTTTTGAAGAAAGAGAACGACACGCCACACAGATTCCGTTCTGTGTGGCGTTTTTATTTGACCAAATTCGCCCCCTGGAACACCCCCAGCGGAGCTTACATCGAAAGGAGTTTTTCTTATGATCGCAGTCTTGAAACCCGGCGCCTCCCCCGAGCGCACCCAGCACCTGATCCACTGGCTGGAAGAGCAGAACTTAGGGGTCCATGTCTCCCAGGGAGAGTACCAGACCGTTCTGGGCCTCATCGGCAACACCGACAAGGTGGACATGGAGATGATCCAGAGCCTGGACATTGTGGAGACCGTCACTCGGGTCTCCGACCCCTTTAAGGCCGTCAACCGGAAGTTCCATCCCGACAACTCCATCATCCAAGTGGGCCCCGCCGCCATCGGCGGCGGCCACTTCGCCCTCATCGCCGGCCCCTGCTCGGTGGAAACCGAAGACCAGATCACCTACGTGGCCCAGGAAGTGAAAAAGGCCGGAGCCACCTTCCTGCGGGGGGGCGCCTTCAAGCCCCGCACCTCCCCCTATGATTTCCAGGGCCTGGGCGCCGAGGGCATCCGCCTGCTGCTGGAGGCCAAGAAGGCCACCGGCCTGCCCATCGTCACCGAGCTTATGGACATCCGCAACCTGGACCTCTTTGAAGAAGTGGACGTGATCCAGGTGGGCGCCCGGAACACCCAGAACTTCGATATGCTCAAGGAGCTGGGGAAAACCAACAAGCCCATCCTCCTCAAGCGGGGCCTGGCCGGCACCATCAAGGAGCTGCTCATGAGCGCCGAGTACATCATGGCCAACGGCAATGAGAACGTCATTCTCTGCGAGCGGGGCATCCGCACTTATGAGTCCACCTACACCCGGAACACCCTGGACCTGTCCGTGGTCCCCGTGCTCAAGGGCCTGACCCACCTGCCCGTGGTGGTGGACCCCAGCCACGCCACCGGCCACGCCAACCTGGTGGAGCCCATGGCCATGGCCGCCGCCGCCGCCGGGGCCGACGGCATTATGATCGAGGTCCACAACGATCCTCCCCACGCCCTGTGCGACGGCGCCCAGTCCCTGACCCCGGAGGAATTCGCCCACACCGCCAAGAAGATCCTGAAGATCCGGGAGGCGATGGAGGGATGACCGTCGGTATCATCGGCCTGGGCCTCATTGGAGGCTCCCTGGCCAAGGCCTTCCGCCGGACCGCCGGCATCACTGTTCTGGGCTGGGACACCGACAGCAGCATTGTCGAGTTCGCCGAGATCGCCCAGGCCATCCACGGCCCCCTCACCGATGAGCGGCTGAAGGAGCTGGACCTTCTTCTCCTGGCCACCTACCCCGAGGCTGTGGTGGCCCACATGGAGCGCCTGGCCCCCCTGCTGGACAAGGACACCATGGTCATCGACTGTGCCGGCACCAAAGAGAAGGTCTGCTCCGGGGTCTTCCCCCTGGCAGAACAATACGGCTTTCCATTCCTGGGCGGCCACCCCATGGCGGGCACCCATTACTCCGGCTTCAAATACAGCCGGGCCGATCTCTTCGACGGCGCCCCCATGGTGATCGTGCCCCCCAACTTCGACGACATCCGCCTGCTGGACAAGGCCAAGCGCCTGCTGGAGCCCGTGGGCTTCGGGCGGATCTCCATCACCACCGCCCGGGAGCATGACCAGCGCATCGCCTTTACCTCTCAGATGGCCCACGTGGTCTCCAACGCCTATATTAAAAGCCCCACCGCCCGCAGCCACGACGGTTTCTCCGCCGGCAGCTACAAGGACCTCACCCGGGTGGCCTGGCTCAACCCCGCCATGTGGGCGGAGCTCTTTTTGGAAAACAAGGAAAACCTGCTCTTTGAGCTGGACACCCTCATCCAGAATCTGGAGCAGTACAAAAAGGCCATGGAGGCCGAAGACTTTGAAGCCCTCCGCCAGCTGCTGGACGAGGGCCGGCGGATCAAGGAGGAGGTGGACGGCCAGTGACCACTGTCACCGTGAAGGCCTCTCAGACCTATGAGGTCAAGATCGGCCACCGGCTGCTGGACACCCTGGGCCAGGAGGCCGCTGCCCTGCTGAAGGGCCGCCAGGCGGCCATTGTCTCCGACTCCAACGTAGCCCCCCTCTACCTGGACCGGGTCCGGGCCAGCCTGGAGGGGGCGGGTTTTCAGGTCTGCTCCTTCGTCTTCCCCGCGGGGGAGGAACACAAAAACGGCCAGACTTACCTGGACCTGCTGGAATTTCTGGCCCAGCGCCACATCACCCGGGCCGACGCCCTGGTGGCCCTGGGGGGCGGCGTGGTGGGGGACCTCACGGGCTTCGCCGCCGCCACCTTCCTGCGGGGGATCGCCTTTGTGCAGCTCCCCACCACCCTGCTGGCCGCCGTGGACGCCTCTGTGGGGGGTAAGACCGCCATCGACCTGAAAAACGGCAAGAACCTGGCCGGGGCCTTTTACCAGCCCAAGGCCGTCCTGTGTGACCTGGACACCCTGGCCACCCTCCCCCAGGCCGTCTTCGCCGACGGCTGCGCCGAGGTCATCAAATACGGCATGATCGGGGACCCCGGCCTGCTGGAGCAATTGGAGACCACCGACTTTCAGGCCGACCCCGAGGCCATCGTCGCCCGGTGCATCGCCCAGAAGCGGGACCTGGTGGAGCAGGACGAGTTCGACACCGGAGCCCGGCAGCTGCTGAACCTGGGCCACACCGTGGGCCACGGCATTGAGGCCTGCAGCTCCTATCAGCTCTCCCACGGCAAGGCGGTGGCCATTGGCATGATCCTGGTCACCCGGGCGGCGGTGGCCCTGGGCAAGTGCCCGGCGGAAGTCCTGCCCCGGCTGCAAGGGCTTGTGCGCAAATACGGCCTGCCGGAGGCCACGGAATACCCCGCCCGAGACCTTTATGAGAAAACCCTGTCGGACAAAAAGCGCGCCGGCAACACCATCTCCCTGGTGGTTCCCACCGCCTGGGGCAAGAGCCAGTTGACCCCCATCCCCGTGGCGGAACTGCTGGACTGGATCGAAAAGGGGCTGAGCCTATGACTGTCACCATCCAAGCCGGGTCTGCCACCGGCACCCTGGCCGCCATTCCCTCCAAGTCGGCGGCCCACCGGCTGCTCATCTGCGCCGCCCTGGCGGACAGACCCACCCAGGTCACCTGTCCCCAGAGCTCCCAGGACATCGCCGCCACCATTCGGTGCCTCACCGGGCTGGGGGCAGACATCCAGCCTCGGGAGGACGGCTACCAGGTGACCCCCATCCCCCGGGACAAGCCTGCGGAGGCCTGCCTGCTGGACTGCGGGGAGAGCGGCTCTACCCTCCGCTTCCTGCTGCCTGTAGCGGGGGCTTTGGGCGCGGAAGCCACCTTCCAAATGGCCGGCCGGTTGGCCCAGCGGCCTATGGGGCCCCTCACCGACCAGCTCCAGGCCAACGGCTGCGCCATTGACTTAAAGGAAGGGGAAAAAACCTTGACCATCACCGGCCAGCTTCAGCCGGGAACCTATACTTTGCCGGGGGACGTCTCCTCCCAGTTCATCTCCGGCCTTCTCTTCGCCCTGCCCCTGCTGGGCCGGGCGAGCAAGCTGACGGTCACCGGCCAGCGGGAGTCGGCAAGCTATATTCGCCTCACCCTCCGGGCCCTGGCTGGCTTTGGGCTGACCCCCCAGGAAGAGGCCGACGGCTGGACCATTCCCGCCCAGAGCTACACCAGCCCGGGCCTGGTCCGGGTGGAGGGGGACTGGTCCAACGCCGCCCCCTGGCTGTGCCTGGGAGCCCTTGGGGGCGAGAGCGTCACCGTCAAGGGCATGGACCTGGACTCCCTCCAGGGAGACCGGAAGATCTGCCAGGTCCTCTCCCGCATGGGGGCCCGGATCAGCTGCACCGCCGGCCGGGTGACCTCCCTTCCGGGTCAGCGCACCCCCACCCACATCGACGCCCGGGACATCCCCGACCTGGTCCCCGTTCTGGCCGCCGTGGCCGCCGCCACCCCCGGCACCACCACCATTACCGGGGCCGCCCGGCTGCGGCTGAAGGAGTCCGACCGGCTGAAGACCACCGCCCGGACCCTGAACGCCCTGGGGGGCCAGGTGGAGGAGACCGAGGACGGCCTCGTCATCCACGGCAAAGCCCAGCTCACCGGCGGCACGGTGGACGCCGCCGGCGACCACCGGATCGCCATGGCCGCCGCCGTGGCCTCGGGGGCCTGCGCCGGTCCCGTCACCGTCACCGGGGCCCAGGCGGTGGAGAAATCCTACCCCACCTTCTGGCAAGAACTGCGGAAACTGGGAAAATCCGTGGACGAAACCCCCGATCACCCTTGACGGACCGCCCAGGATATTTCATAATGAGGACAGCGCTATGAGCAGTATTTATCACGGTCAGCTGACCGTCTCCATCTTCGGCCAGTCCCACGCCCCGGCCATCGGGGTGACGGTGGACGGCTTGCCCGCCGGAGAGGCCATCGACTTAGAGGAGCTCCAGGCATTTCTCCGCCGCCGGGCCCCCGGCACCGGGGACTGGTCTACCCCCCGCAAGGAGGGGGACCAGCCGGAATTTCTCTCGGGCCTGGACCAGGGTCACACCTGTGGGGCCCCCCTGGCGGCCATCATCCGCAACACCAACACCCGGTCCAAGGATTACTCCAACCTGCGGGACATCCCCCGGCCCGGCCACGCCGACTTCACCGCCCAGGTGAAGTACGGCGGCTTCCAGGACGTGGCCGGCGGCGGCCACTTCTCCGGCCGCCTCACCGCCCCTCTGTGCATCGCCGGGGGGATCTGCAAGCAGATTTTAGCCCGCCAGGGGATTTATGTGGGGGCCCACATCGCCGCCATCGGCGGCATCCCCGACGCGCCCTATGACCCGGTGGACCTGACCCAAGAGGCCCTGCTGGCCCCTGGGGAAAAGCTCTTCCCCGTCACCGACGAGGCCGCCGGAGAGGCCATGCAGGCCGCCATCGCCGCCGCCAAGGCCGATCTGGACTCCCTGGGGGGCCTCATTGAGTGCGGCGTCATCGGCCTGCCCGCAGGATTGGGGGACCCCATGCTGGACGGCATGGAAAACCGCATCGCCCGGCTGGTCTTCGCCATCCCCGCTGTGAAGGGCGTGGAGTTCGGCGCGGGCTTCGCCGTGGCAAACCGCCGGGGAAGCCAGAACAACGACCCCTTTTACATGGACGGGGACCGGGTCAAGACCCGCACCAACCACGCCGGCGGGATTTTAGGAGGCATCACCAACGGCATGCCCCTGGTCTTCCGGGCGGCGGTGAAGCCCACCCCCTCCATCGCCCAGCCCCAGGACAGCGTGAGCCTGTCCCGGCGGGAGGACACTAAATTGGAAATCCACGGCCGCCACGACCCCTGCATTGTCCCCCGGGCAGTGCCCTGCGTGGAGGCCGCCGCGGCCATCGCCGTATATGACGCGCTGTTAGAACAGCGGAAAAGGAGCGTGTAACCATGAATTTAGAGGAACTGAGAGAAGAGATTGACGCCATTGACGAAACCCTGGTCCAGGCCTTCGCCCAGCGGATGGCCGTGGTGGCCCAGGTGGCCCAGACCAAAAAGGAAAAGGGCATCCCCGTGCTGGACCCCGCCCGGGAGCGGGACAAGCTGGCCGACATCGCCAGCAAGCTCCCCCCGGAGCTGGAGCAGTACGGCTACGCCCTGTGGTCCATGCTCTTCGAGATCAGCCGGGGCTATCAGAACGCCATCAACCCCCAGCCCTCCGACCTGCGCAAGGAGATTGAGCGGGCCATTGAAAGCACCCCCAACCTCTTCCCTCCCTCTGCCACCGTAGCCTGCCAGGGTGTGGAAGGAGCCTACTCCCAGCTGGCCTGTGAGAAGCTCTTCAAGCACCCCCAGGTGATGTACTTCGGCAGCTTTGAGAGCGTGTTTTCCGCCATTGAAAACGGCTTCTGCGACTATGGCGTGCTCCCCCTGGAAAACAGCACCGCCGGGTCCGTGAAGCAAATCTACGACCTGATGCTCCACCACAGCAGCTTCAAGATCGTCCGCTCCACCCGGCTGAAGGTGGACCACAACCTGGTGGCCAAAAAGGGCACCAAGCTGGCCGACGTGAAGGAGATCTTCTCCCATCCCCAGGCCATCAGCCAGTGCTCGGCCTATCTGGAAAAGCTGGGCAAGGGCGTGAAGATCACCCCCTGTGAGAACACTGCCGCCGCTGCCGCCGCCGTGGCCCAGTCTGACCGGGCCGACGTGGCCGCCATCTGCTCCCACAGCTGCATCGCCCTCTACGGCCTGGAGCGCCTGGCCGCCGACATTCAGGACCGCAGCAACAACTACACCCGTTTCATCTGCATCTCCAAAAAACTGGAGATCTACCCCGGGGCGGACAAGACCTCCCTCATGGTGGTCCTGCCCCACCGGCCCGGCTCCCTGTATCAGATTCTGGCTCGGTTCTACACCATGGGCCTGAACCTCATCAAGCTGGAGAGCCGCCCCCTGCCCGACCGGGAGTTTGAGTTTATGTTCTACTTCGATCTGGAGACCTCGGTCTACTCCGACGAGTTCATCCGCATGGTGGACGACCTGTCCGCCATCTGCGAGGAATTCCAATACTTAGGAAGCTACAGTGAGGTGATTTGATGCGATGCGGACTGTTGGGAGAGAAGCTGGGGCACAGCTATTCCCCTGAGCTCCACGCCTTTTTCGGGGACTATGACTACGAGCTCTTTGAGGTCCCCCCGGACCAGTTGGGCGACTTCCTGCGGGTGCGGGATTTCCAGGGCCTCAACGTAACCATCCCCTATAAGACCACCCTGATGACCATCTGCGACGACCTGACCGAGGCCGCCGCCGCCATCGGCAGCGTCAACACCGTGGTCAAGCAGCTGGACGGCTCCCTGCTGGGTGACAACACCGACGCCGCCGGCTTCGAGGGCATGGTGTGGAAGAGCCGGATGCGGATTCTGGGCCGGAAGTGCCTGGTGCTGGGGTCCGGAGGCGCCAGCCTGTCGGTGCAGTATGTGCTGCGGAAGCTGGGGGCCGGGGAGATCGTGGTGATCTCCCGCACGGGCCCCGACAACTACACCAACCTGGAAAAGCACAAGGACGCCGCCATCCTGGTCAACGCCACCCCCGTGGGCATGTATCCCAACACCGCCGCCTCCCCGGTGGACCTGCGAGACTTCCCCCAGTGCCAGGGGGTTCTGGATCTGATCTACAACCCCGCCCGCACCGCCCTGCTCCAGCAGGCCGAGGCCCTGGGCATTCCCTGCCTGGGGGGCCTGTACATGCTGGCCGAGCAGGCCCGGTGCGCCTCTCAGATCTTTACCGGGGAGGTCATCCCCGCCATTCGCACCAAAGAGGCTTATCACATGCTCAGCCGCCGCAAGGAGAACCGCATTCTCATCGGCATGCCCGGCTGCGGCAAGAGCACCGTGGGCCGGGCCCTGGCCAAGCTCCTGGACCGCCCCTTTGTGGACTGCGACGCCCAGTTGGAAAAGGTGCTGGGGATGCCCCCCGGGGAGTACATCACCCACTTTGGCGAGGCCGCCTTCCGCGCCCAGGAGACCGCCCTGCTGAAGGAGCTGGGAAAGGCCTCGGGCCTGGTGATCTCCACCGGCGGCGGCTGCGTCACCCGGCCGGAGAACTACCCCCACCTCCACCAGAACGGGACCATCATCTTCCTGGAGCGGGAGCTGTCCAAGCTGCCCAAGAAGGGCCGCCCCCTGTCCCTGCGGGGGAATCTCCAGGACATGTACACCATCCGCCTGCCCATGTACCGGCGCTTTGCCGACATCACCGTGGCAAACGACGGCCCGGTGGAGACCGTGGCAAAGACCGTGGAGGAAGCCTATGAACATTTTAGTGATTAACGGCCCCAACCTAAACATGCTGGGGATTCGGGAGCCCGACCTGTACGGCAAGGAGGATTACGCCGCCCTGGTGGCCCTGGTGGAGGAGACCTGCGCCCAGGAGGGCATCCAGGTGGAGGTCTTCCAGTCCAACCACGAGGGGGCCATTGTGGATAAAATTCAAGGGGCCTATGGGAAGTTTGACGGCATCGTCATCAACCCCGCCGCCTACACCCACACCAGCGTGGCCATTCTCGACGCTTTGAAGGCCGTAAGCCTGCCCGCTGTGGAGGTCCACATCTCCGATGTGTCCCAGCGGGAGGACTTCCGCCAGGTCTCCTACGCCGGCATGGCCTGCATCAAGACCTACATGGGTCTGGGGCTGGAGGGCTACCGCCAGGCCATCCTCTCCCTCAAAGCCCACCTGCAAAACCACTGAACACCACGGCGGACCGCTCCTTGTTTGGAACGGCCCGCCGTTTTTTTACCCAAATGGTGATAAACCCACAGAAAAACTTCCTCCGCCATGCTATACTATCCCCAATCATACGAAAACTCGTTAAAAAACTTTCGTTTTTTATAGCGCGAAGCGCGTCGAGTTTTGTATGAGACGGGGCGGTGCGAAGCACCGCCAGCACGCGTAGCGTGCGTGTTTCAAATGAAAGAATTTCATTTGAAATTAGTA
>JALERU010000066.1 GCA_022764045.1 Clostridiales bacterium
CGGTTATGGCGATAATACTTATCGTCCCGAGAACAACATCACCCGCGCTGAGGTCTGTAAGATGATCTGCGTGGCCCTGAACGGCGGCAAGGAGCCCACCCTGAGTGTGCCCGCTACCCCCACCTTCAAGGACGTGCGGAACGACGCAAACTCTTCCTGGGCTGAGAAGTACATCGAGTCCTGTGTGGCTCAGGGCATCGTCGGCGGCGTGGGCAACGGCATGTTCCAGCCCAGCCAGAACGTGACCGGCTCCCAGCTGGCCAAGATGCTGCTGGTGGCGCTGGGTTATAAGTCCGAGAATGAGGGATTTGGCGGCAACGCTTGGGACACCAAGGTAAACGTGATCGCTTCCGCTAAGGGCCTCTACGAAGGCCTGGAGAAGCTGGACACCTCCGCTGCTCTGACCCGTGACTCCGCTGCCCAGATGATTTGGAACGCTCTGAACGCTTACGAGGTCGAGTATAAGAATCAGCTGACCACCGTGAACGGCCAGCTGGTTGGCACCGAGGTTGTTCAGGACCGTATTGACGGTCAGTTTGGCCGCATCACCCTGCTGGAAGACAAGTATGAGGCCAAGACCTTCATTGGCACCTTCACCGGCAACTACGACACTGGCGCTGCCAGCAAGGAAGGCTACATTGATGTGGGCGGCAAGGACATCCCCTTTGCCCTCGACCTGAAGTACATCGGCGAGGAAGTTAAGGTCCTGTTTAAGGAATCCAAGGACGGCGTTGCTGGTCTGGATAGCAAGGACACCATCTACGGCGTCTATGTCACCGGCGAGACCACCGTTTACAACATCATTAAGGATGACATCCAGAAGGTGACCGCGGACAAGATCAAGTTCAATGATAAAGAGCACGATTATGTCACCGGTACCATCAACTATAACTATGGTCTCTCCACCGGCACGATGAATCAGGCTACCCTGAAGAGCCTGGCCGTTGCTTCCGGTGATACCGTCAAGTTTGTTGAGAACTCCAATGGCAAGATCGTTGCCGCTTATGTGATCGAGTCCAACATGGCCAAGGTTACCGCTGTGAACTCCACAAAGATCAGCCTGGAGGGCGTTGGCTCTATCGACATCGAAGGCAATGATGTGTACAGCGGCGTTACCAAGGACGATGTGGTTGTTTACACCAAGCTGTATAATACCAACAAAGACGACGCAACCTTCGTGATCGCCAAGGCTGAAACCGTGTCTGGCACTGTGAAGAGCTTCTATGGCGTTGAGAAGGTCAATGTGGATGGCACCACCTATTTCATTGATGCCACCGAGCTGGACGCCAATAACAAAATGGCAAACCTGACCGACGATACCATTGCCAAGTTCGAAAACGCCAACCTGGAAGAGGCTGCTACTCTGTACCTGATCAACGGCTTCGTTGGCGCTGCTGACAGCCAGGCTACCGAGACCAAGTACGCCTTGGTCACCGCCGTGGACAACATGGGGGCGATTGGCAACGCTATCAACGGCGCAAAGGTCCAGCTGCTGACGCTGGATGGTAAGACCATCTATAATGTCGATGAGGATTCTCAGGATAACTTCAAATACGATAACGACAAAGATGGGACGCCTGATTATGATTTGACCTCCCTGGCTGAAGGCACTCTCGTCGAGTTTGCTCTGACCTCTGACGACACCGTTGAGATCAAGGCTGTCTTTACCAACCCCGTCAAACTGGCTGCGAACGATGCTGTTTATGACAAGGACACCAAGTCCCTGACCACTGCTAAGACTAATAATATACTTACTACCACCATTTCCGATACCGATGCTGTGTTTTTCACCAGCACTGACGGCAAGGGCAGCGATTACAAAGCCTATACTCTGCGCAGCCTGGGCGATATCACTGCATCCTCTGCCACCGACGTTTACTTCGTGCTGAACGATGATGGCACCAAAGTCGTCGCCGCCTTTGCTGACCTGGGCAACAAGCCCTCCGGCGCATCTTCTAACACCCTGTACGGTATGATTACCAAGGTGGAGCAGAATGTGAAGGTTGACGGCGTCAACTACAACAAGTACACTGTCTGGACTGGCGAAGACACAACGGTCTACACCAAGGACACCTTCGAGAAGGGCGACTTTGTCTACTTCGACAAGACCTCTGATGACCTTTATGCCGCAAATGAGATCAAGGCTCTGGGCGGTCAGGAAATCTGGGTTGTTGAGTATGAAGAGAATGATAAGGTTCTGACCTATAAGACTTCTCTGCCCGGTACCGACGCTGCCAAGGCCGTTGATGATGACGTTCAGATCGTCTATGTCGATAAGGACGGCAACAAGGCCGGCGACACCATCGGGGTCAACAAGTATGACACCATCACCGGTTATGCCAACGCGATTATCGTCGATACTGATAACGACGGTAAGATCGATGCCATCATGGTGGAGACCAGCAATGAGTGCAACATTCGTACCACCGAATCTGTAACTAACTATGAATTTGGTTACACTGGCATCAGCAACGGCTCCCAGAACATCAATCTGGTCTTTGTCACGAATCCCGATACCGCTGATGTTAATTGGCTGAACGCCACTGAAATCAATGCTCTGGGTATCACCGCAGATCAGATCGTTGTGACTGTAACCCATAAGGATGGAACCCAGGCGACTGCAAAAGTAGTTGCTCCTGCAAATACAGAGGAAGCAGGTTCCTATTCTTGGGTTGGTCCTTTCTGCATTGTCAGTGACAGTAGCGATGCTACAATAACTGCAATCCGTCCCAAACTCGATAGCGATGCCGCTTTCTTAAAGGTTCATACCGATACTAAGTTCCAGACTGGAGATAAGGTTTCTGTCCTGATCAATGCTGGCAACGGTGCTTCCTTCACCGAGAGAGAGGTTGCTACTGTTGGGTAACTCTTAAGGTTTGAACAGTACAGTTAATTACACAAGAAGAGCCCCCGGGGAATTCCCCGGGGGCTTCCTTTCGCATGAGATGATTCATTTACCGCTTACTTAATTATGAACAACACTCAGAGAAGCCACATTTGCTTCTGCGGTAAAGGTAAAGTTGATGGCCTTATTATCATTGGAACGAACACCCGGCACCGACACAGTTTTGCCGGTGTCGTAGCTGACAGTCAAAGTAAACTGATTGCCCTGATCATTCCAAGTAGCAGAGTCAGTCTTGGTCATAGAAACGGTTACATTATCGCCGCTGCGAGAGACTTCTGCGACACAGATCGTAGCATCGATGCCGGAGCCAATGGTCACATCACCGGGAACATAGTAATCGATCCCATAAACAACCAGCTCCAGCTCATCGCCGTCAGCAATGAAGGTGATAGCGTCACCAACCTGGAGTTCATCTTTTGCGTTGCCAGCGTTGATGATAACGGTATCCTCGGTCAGAGCGTAGCGGGTGGATTCATTGTTCAGCAGAAGCACACCATCATACAGACCGGTCACAGTGGCGGTTTCGGTGGTCTCATCCACGACGCCAACCAGGTCGCCGTTCTTGTCCAGCAGCAACTCAAAGACGCCGCCTTCCTTCAGGTTTTCGTACAGTTTCTGAAGGAGCGTCTTATTCTGAATCACAGTCTTGGAGGTCTGATACTGAACCGCAGTGCCGGAAGTATCGGTCAGCACGTCCACATAGACATAGTGACCATCATCATAGGTGCGGGCGGAATCAGCCACTACATAGCCATAAACAGTGCTGTCAGTGGGATCAGCGGCCAGACGGATATAGCCCAGGTCCACAGTAGCCACGTTGGAGGTCTTCACGGTAGCGCCGGTAAAGGCCCAGTTGACCTCATTGCTGGACAGGCCATCCAGGTCAGAGCCCTTCAAAACCACATACTCGCTGCTGCGGGTGTCAATGTCATAACCAGTGTTATTGGGATCTCTGTCGATGTAGGCAAAAATCACAGCGTCATCTTCGATGTTCAACTGCTCGCTCTTATCCTGAGTCAGGAAGTAAATGCCCTTAGTGTTCTCGCCAAACATGTTAGAAACACCGTCATTATTATTTCCTTCATTCAGGGTAGCTCCATCCTTATAGGCCTGCTGAATATCAAATTCAGAATCTTGGGGAGCAGGATCATTCACAACAGCAGTCAGCTCATAGTTGCCGTCATCGTTAACTTCATAGGTATACAGAGAGCCGACAGTTGCCTTGGCTTTAGTCAGGGAATCAACCGCAGAAACATTCACGGTGACAGTCTCACCGCTGGTCAGCAGCAGATCTGTTTTCCAAGTGTGGCTGGTATCAGAAGAAGCATTGGCAACAGAGGTCACCACAGCATATTGATCCAGAGCGGGAACGATGCCGGTGCCATCCATGATGAACAGATAGCCATTGACTTCAATGTAACCATAGTCTTTATTCACGGAGATCTGCTTAAAGGCAGTGATCTGCTCCAGCAGGCTACCGTCGTACTGGGTGCCATCCAGAGAGATCAGAAGATCCTTAGAAGCAGCCTTGGTAACGGTAGCGGACTGCATGCCCAGTGCGGTGTAGATGTCCTCGCCCTGTGCGGTGAACTGAGCGGGAATAGCCTTCACGTAACCGTCGTTGACCACGGTGCCGTTGACTTGGACGTCGTCAAACTCAACAGTATTGAAGGAGACGCCGGCGCGCAGACCCAGGGAGGCGGCAATTCTGGAATCCTGAGTGTTTGCCTTCACGGTCAGGTTGGCATCGTCAGGCGTGATGATATGGGTACGGAAGGAATCCGTCTTCACATAGTCGGTAGCCAGAACCACATAGGGGTAGACAACGATCTTATCGATGTCGCCGCCGCCGTCCTGGTCAATGGCAGAGAAAGCATACTGGACCTTAACGTCACCATCGAAATATTTGCCGGTATAGTCGTTGTATGCAACAGTGATGTCCCACAGTGCATCCGCATCCTTGGCAACATTGTCCAAACGATATTTCACACCGTCCACGGTGATGGTGTTGAAGTGGTCATTGGCAATGCCTTCGATGTCGCCAATAGCGCCGCTTACAACAACGCCGCCCTTGTCCACACGGATACCCAGAGCGTCATCGCCTTTAGCCAGGACAGAAACGGTCATGGCGAACAGATCAGTGTAGTCAGCGGTGGTAACATAGTCTTTCTCACCGACAGTGTAGGTGTATTCCTTCGTGTCGCGGTTGTAGTCGATAGCGGTCAGGATACCGGTCTCGACGGATGCCTTAAACACGCTGCCCAGCAGAGTGTTCTTGGTAGCCTGAACGTCGCTGATGTTGGTCAGATACTTGACCTGCTTGGCGTTCAACGCATTCCAGATCATCTGAGCTGCGTCATCACGGGTCAGCGCGGCAGCCATGTCAGTAGCCTCAAGATCTTTGTACAGGCCGGCAGTGACAGCGTCGGTGTTGACGTTCAAATCCCAGCCGCTGCCGATCTCATAGCCTTCCTTCACGGAATCATAGCCCAGGGACACCAGCAGCATTTTAGCCAGTTCCGTACCGGTCAGGCTCCTAGAGGGCTCAAAACGGGAACTGCCCACGCCGCAGACGATGCCCTTAGCAGTGCAGAACTCAATGTACTTCTCTGCCCAGGAAGAGTCAGCATCGGTCTTCACATCGACATAGGAAGAGCTCGTGTTTGCCTGCACCGCATCTTTGCCACCGTTCAGCATCACAGCAATCAGCTTCGTTGCCTCAGCACGGGTCAGGTTTTTCTCGGGATAATAATTCCCATCGCCATAACCGTCGATAATGCCCAACACAACGCACATATCAACGGCCTCGGTGTTCTTGATCTTGCTCTGATCAGAGAACGCCGCCCCAGCGCCCACGACCATGACAGACAGCATCACAGCCACGCAGAGCACCAGGCTCAGAACCTTCTTCTGAGGTTCCGTTTGATTTTTCAAAGAAAATTCGACCGTTTCCCACATTTTTCCCACACGGTTCCCACAGGTTTTCCCGCCCCAAAGCACCTCCCGCAAAGATAAACTCAGCCCCGGGAAACGTTGTTTCCCGGGGCTGGATTGTCTTTGTTGGATGGACGTTACCCCACCAAGGTAAACGTCGCTGTCTGACTACCTGACAGCAGGTCACCGCTGACATTGGTAACGGTGAGCGAATTGCCGGAACGGCTGATGGTGAAGACACCCCAGAAGTCATCCCCGCTATCGCCGGTGGTCATTTCAAACAGAACGGAGCCGTCGGGGTACTGGGTGGAGGATGAGATCACATAAAAGGTCCCCGTCATCAGTTGGGCCGAGGAATTGGGTTGGAAGGTCATGGTTTCGTCAGCAGAAAAGGTCAATGTGGCGCCATCGGCCTGCCAAGTTCCTAAAAACTCTGTGTCAGTGGGGGTTGCTTCCGCAGGCTGATAGCGGCTGAAATCATACACGCTGGGGGACACCGGAAGATCCACGGTGCCGTCGCACAGGCTCAGAGAGGGGGTATAAACCATCTTCTGTCCATCGCTGCCGATGAGGGTCACCTGTGTATTGGGAATGATGTCACTGACGTTTCCAATCAAAACCACCGGGCGGCCTTGGTCGCTGTGATAAAGGGTTTTCCCAACCTCGCCCTGATAATGATTCGCCTCATTGGAGATAAATTCCTGGACGGTGAGATCCGCTTCTCGATCCCGGGGCACCACGCAGTAGACCTCCGACCCCTCATAGGCCACGATCTGGTCCTGTCCCAGATCCGCCAGGAAAGGATATGCCTCCAGATATCCATTGCTCTGCATCAGCGAAGAGAGCTTGGCGGGATTTCCATCAGGGAGCGTTCCCAGAAACGCGATGCCACACAAGTGACCGCCATTCGCCAAGGTCTCCCGCAGCTTGGTCAGGGAGGTGTCCTCGGAATCCGGCGTTTGCGGGACGTCCTCAGGTGTTGCAGGTTGGGTCACGGTATCGGGGTCCGTTTCTTCCGGCGCGGAATCCTGCTGTCCGCAGGCGGTCAGCCCCAAGGAAAGCAGCAGGGCCAGAGCCAGGGAAATGATCCGTTTGTGTAACATCATAACATCCTCCTTTGTGTGGATCACCCGCCCAAGCTCAAGCTGTTGATGATCCCGTGGATTTTTTCGTTCCAGACAGAACCATAGGTGTCCCCGGTGAAGTAAATGTAGGCTGCGCGCATGGGATAGGTGTCATTCCCTGCGTCCTTTTTGAAATCCACGATCACTTCACTGTGCCAACCGTCCTGGTCCTGGTAGACAATGGCCCGGGCCGGGTAACCGCTCACGGTGAAGTCTCCGGAAATATAATCCCGCACTGCTTCGCTGGTCGCCTTCTCGTCAAAGCCAGTGAGCCATTCTGACACCCGCTCTTCCGTGTCCAGCTTAGTGATCCAACCCTTGACACCATCGTCAGAGTAGAGGTCTGACAGTCCCGTGGTGTCCTGATGGAAGAGATCGGTGGGATACCGGACCGCGTACAAATTCCCATAGCAGGTAAACGTGGCGAAGGCACTGCCGGTGTTCTCCGCACCCGACTGCTCAGGGGACGCGCCTTCCCGCACAAAATCATATTCCATGCCCATCATCTCTAAAATGAGCTTGTTGCCCTGGAGCTTTCCGGTTCCGACCGTTTTTCCGGCGATGGTCATGGTGAAATTTTCCCCTTCAAGCTTCCACTCGGCTTCGTCTGACTCCTCGGTGAGGAAGATCGTGACCGTACCGTTGTCGTTCAGCTCCAGCCATTTCCCGTCGGGATTCATGGACAGTTCATCCATGGTGATTCCCGTGCAGAGATACTTCCCCAGATATGCCGCGTTTTCATCCGGCACCGCTGACCCCGCAGAAGAATCGCTGCCGCAGGAAGAGAGCGCAAGGCTCAAAGCCAGCGCGAAAAGAAAGATCCATTGTTTTTTCATGCCATGAGTCCTTTCCCGTGGGATATTTTAATTGTACTCCCCTCAGGGACGCTTGTCTACTGGATTTTGTGAACAACAAGGCATTTTTTCCACACCGTTCCCACAAAATTTATCGCGAAAAAAGGAGTGCGAACAGCACTCCTTTCTCATGCAATCAATGGGGTCTATCGAAAAAATCGACCAATCTTTGTCCGCGAGATAAAACAATCTGCCCATTAAAATTTCTGCGCCAAAAAGCAACCAGCCCCCTCAGCCCTCAATGCCGGAACCAGCCCACGCTTCCGTTAGAAAGGTCCACATAGAACAGAGCGAACACAAAAACCACAACAACGGCCAGCAGAACGAAGAAGATCCACTTTTCCCGTTTCTCGTGGTTGATCTGCTCTTTCAGGTCAGAGATGTTCTTAAAGATATCCTCAATCCGGGCCTCATAGACTTCTCGGAGCATTGCCAGTGCTGTCTGCATATCCGTCTCCTCCTCCGTGGTTTTATCTGTTTCCGCGCCAAGGAATTCTAGCATTTTTCGTGCGACATCCTCGGGTGGAATCACTGAGCCATTGATATATCGGCTGGCCATGCTTTCAGAAATATTGCACGCGGCTGCAATTTCGTTCAATTTCATTCCGCTCTTATCTTTCAAGGGTTTTGCCCGTTCCGAAAAGGTCATAGTTCACCCTCCTTTGCAGCTGATGCAAGAAAATTCCTCTCATTTTGCACGGAGTTCCTGGGGTTGCAGATCTGTCTATGGACTTTCACAAATTTTTCCAATACCATGAAACCAGAAAAAGGAAAACAAGCGCACAGGATCCCAAAGCCAGTCCCAATTTGTTGTTAAAAGACACTTCTATTTTATCATGGAGAAGGACGCTTAGCAAGTCTCTAATCACATTTTACACAATCACTTTCCAACTCCGATGGGCAATCAAGTCAGTAAAAACCAATTTATGGAAACCCAATCGGTGTTGCGGAGAAAGAAGGGTGAAATTGCCAATCAAAAGGAGACCATGGAACTTCTGCTTAATGGGGGAAACAAAATTTCATCCTCCGCCTTGAAAGGAGATCATTACTATGACGATCACACTGAGTATTTCGGAAATCTGCCAAATCGCAATGCTGGTTATCACCTTGGTGGCCTTTTTCAGGGACACAGCGGACAAGCGTAAAAAACAATAATGAAATGATTTGATCTGTGTTTCGTAGGTGGATAGCGGCAAGATGAGAAGAAGGATGCAAAGAGGGTTTTCGCTACAAAATCATAATGCCGTAATGGGTTTTTTGACAGGTGAATTGCGTGGGAATCGTGTGGGAGAAATGTGGGAAAATGGGGTGGGAGGGGTTGGGGGGCAAGGGGTGGCATCGGAAGAAGGTTCTGAGCCTGGTGCTCTGCGTGGCTGTGATGCTGTCTGTCATGGTCGTGGGCGCTGGGGCGGCGTTCTCTGATCAGAGTAAGATCAAGAACACCGAGGCCGTTGATATGTGCGTGGCATTGAATATCAT
>JALERU010000067.1 GCA_022764045.1 Clostridiales bacterium
GAGGCCGGCCTGGGCAACGGGGAGACCCCCATCTTCCCCATCCAGATCTTCCGGGTGAAGGACGGGGTGAACTACAACCCCGGCGAGCCCAACTATGACCTCTTCCAGCTGGCCATCCGGTGCTCGGCCAAGCGGCTCTTCCCCAACTTCTCCTTCATCGACGCCCCCTTTAATCTGCAGTATTATAAGGAAGGGCATCCCGAGACTGAGATCGCCTACATGGGCTGCCGCACCCGGGTCATCGGCAACGTGGTGGACCCGGAGCGGGAGATCTGCAACGGCCGGGGCAACCTCTCCTTCACCACCATCAACCTGCCCCGCCTGGGCATCAAGGCCAAGGGGGACATCAACACCTTCTTTGAGAGCCTGGACCACATGCTGGACCTGTGCGTGGAGCAGTTGCTGGAGCGCTTTGAGTTCCAGTGCCGCAAGAAGGTGAAGAACGCCCCCTTCCTCATGGGCCAGGGAGTGTGGATCGACTCGGACAAGCTGGACTGGGACGACGAGGTGCGGGAGGTGCTGAAGCACGGCACCCTGTCTGTGGGCTTCATCGGCCTGGCGGAAACCCTGAAAGCCCTCGTCGGGGAGCATCACGGCGAGAGTGAGCGGGCCCGGGTCCTGGGCCAGGAGATCATCGGCCACATGCGGGCCCGGATGGACGAGGAGAGCCGGAAGCGCCACCTGAACTTCACCCTGCTGGCCACCCCCGCCGAGGGGCTGTCTGGCCGGTTTGTGAAGATCGACAAGGAGAAGTACGGCGTGATCGAAGGGATCACCGACCGGGATTACTACACCAACTCCTTCCACGTGCCGGTGTACTACCCCATCTCCGCCTATGACAAGATCGCCATTGAGGCCCCCTACCACGCCCTGACCAATGCCGGCCACATCAGCTACATTGAAATGGACGGGGACCCCACCGAAAACCTGGACGCTTTCGAGCGGGTCATCCGCTGCATGAAGGAGAAGGGGATCGGCTACGGCTCTGTGAACCACCCGGTGGACCGGGACCCTGTCTGCGGCTTTTCTGGGATCATCGGCGACCAGTGCCCCGGCTGCGGACGTCATGAGGACGACGGCGTGCCCTTTGAGCGCATCCGCCGAATCACCGGCTATCTGGTGGGCACCCTGGACCGCTTCAACAACGCCAAGCGGGCAGAGGAGCACGACCGGGTGAAGCACAGCGTATGACGGACTTCAACCAAGAAAAATACTATATTTTGAAAGAAAAGATTCAGAAAGAGACCTGGTTGTTCCAGGTCTCTTTTTCAAATGCAAGATTTTTATCAAAAAAGCCGGGAACAAAAAGGATATTGACAGAAAATTTGAGAAACTGTCAAAAAAATGGAGGAAATCACACAAAAACTTTTGCGCAGCAGGGGAATTAGACTTGCAAATTGTGCAGGAGAGGACTATAATTTACTCGATAATCTTTTGGAACGATACGGGAAAAATGAAAGATAAGATAAAAAAACTGTAAAAAACGATTCCATGAAATTCCCGTCAATCAAAGGAGTGAAAACAATGACCGAGTTCAAGTCAGGTGTTGACCTCTCCCTGATGGAAGGCATATTGCGCCAGTATCAGGATGATTCCACCAGTCTGATTATGATCCTCCAGCAGGCTCAGTCCATCTATGGCTACCTGCCCCAGGAAGTGATCTACCATGTCGCAGAACGGACGGGCAACAGCCCGGCTAAGGTCATGGGCGTTGCCACCTTTTATAGCTATTTCCGGCTCAAGCCCATGGGAACCTATCAAATTATGCTCTGTGACGGCACCGCCTGCCATGTCAACGGATCGGAGCGAATCCGCACTGCCATTACCCAGGAGCTGGGGATTCAGAACGGCGAGACCACCGAGGACGGCATGTTCACCCTCAACGAGGTGGCCTGTTTGGGCTGCTGCTCTCTGGCCCCTGTGATGATGATCAACGGCGACACCTATGGAAATCTCACCCCGGAGAAAACCATTAAAATCCTGCGCCAGCTCCGCCAGCGGGAGGCCGGCGAGGGCATCCGGATTCTGGTGGGCCAGGGTAGCTGCGGCGTCTCCGCCGGCGCGGCCCGGGTGGCCAAGGTCCTCTCGGGCCACATGACCGCCACCGACAGCTTTACTGTGGAGACCACCGGCTGCATCGGCATGTGCTATCTGGAGCCCATCGTGGATATCTACGAGGGCGAGAAGCTCCTCCACCGCCTGGTGCGGGTCACCGAGACCGACGCCCTGGGCATCGTGGAGGCCGTGCGGAAAAACGATTTCTCCAAGCTGGAGGCCATGTTCATCAGCGACGAGGACGCCCGCTTCCTGAAGAAGCAGAAGCGTGTGGCCCTGCGTAACTGCGGCGTGGTGAATCCCACCAGCATCGACGATTACATCAACCACGACGGCTATCAGGCCCTGGACAAGGCCCTGAAGATGACCCCCGAGGAGGTCATCGAGGAGATCAAGGTCTCCGGCCTGGCCGGCCGCGGCGGCGCGGGCTTCCCCACCTGGTTTAAGTGGGATGCGGCCCGGAAGGCGGAAGGGGAACACAAGTACCTCATCTGCAACGCCGACGAGGGCGACCCCGGCGCCTTTATGGACCGCGCCGTCATTGAGTCCGACCCCCACACCCTCATCGAGGGCATGCTCATCGGCGCTTACGCCATCGGCGCCAGCGACATGTATGTATATATCCGCGCCGAGTACCCTCTGGCCGTGGAACGGCTGGGGAAGGCCATCGAGCAGGCCCGAGGCCGGGGCCTCTTGGGCGAGAATATTTTGGGCACCGACTTCTCCTGCGACCTGAACATCAAGATCGGCGCCGGCGCCTTCGTCTGCGGCGAGGAGACCGCCCTCATCGAGTCTATGGAGGGCAAGCGCGGCATGCCCCGCCTGAAGCCCCCCTTCCCCGCCCAGAGCGGCTACCTCAACGAGCCCTCCAACATCAACAACGTGGAGACCTTTGCAAACGTTGCCTGGATCATCCACAACGGCGGCGCCGCCTTCTCCGCCATGGGCACCGAGAACTCCAAGGGCACCAAGGTCTTTGCCCTCACCGGTAAGGTCCAGCGGGGCGGTCTGGTAGAGGTGCCCATGGGCAACTCCCTGAAGGACGTCATCTTTGACATCGCCGGCGGCATCAAGGACGGCCGCAAGTACAAGGCGGTCCAGATGGGCGGCCCCTCCGGCGGCTGTATTCCCGCCGAGCTCATGGACACCCCCATCGACTACAAGGCCCTCTCCGCCACCGGCGCCATCATGGGCTCCGGCGGCATGGTGGTCATGGACGACAGCACCTGCATGGTGAACATCGCCCGGTTCTTCCTGGACTTCACCGCCCGGGAATCCTGCGGCAAGTGCGTTCCCTGCCGCATCGGCACCACCCGTATGATGGAGATCCTCAACCGCATCTGCGACGGCCAGGGTCAGGAAGGGGACATCGAGCTGCTGGAAGAGCTGTGCGTCAGCATCAAGGACGGCTCCCTCTGCGGCCTGGGCCAGACGGCCCCCAACCCCGTCCTCACCACCATCCGGTACTTCCGGGAGGAGTACGAGGCCCACATCCGGGATAAGAAATGTCCCGCCTGTGAGTGCTCGGCCCTGCTGACCATCTCCATCGACCCCGACAAGTGCACCGGCTGTACCGTCTGCGCCCGGAAGTGCCCCGTGGAGTGCATCAGCGGCGAGCGGAAAGAGCCCCATGTGATCAACCAGTCGGCTTGTATCAAGTGTAAGCAATGCGTCAGCTCCTGTAAGTTTGGCGCCATTGTTGTAGAATAAGAAAGGAGGGGTACTTTATGAAAGCAAAGATCAAAGTAACCATCAACGGTAAGATCTGCACCGGCAGAGAAGGCCAGACCCTCCTGGAGATCGCCCAAAACAACGGCATCGAGATCCCCAATCTCTGCCACAACAGTGAACTCAAGCACTACGGCGGCTGCAGCCTCTGCGTGGTAGAGGCCGAGGGCAGCCCCAAGCTCCTGCGGGCCTGTGCCACCGTGGCCCAGGACGGCCAGGTGATTTATACCGAGTCTGAGCGGGTGGTCCGCACCCGGAAGACCAGCATCGAGCTGCTCATGAGCGACCACGACGGCGACTGCCGCGGTCCCTGCGTGCTCAAGTGTCCCGCCAGCGTCAACGCCCAGGGTTACGTCCAGGCCATTGCCCGGGGGGACGACAAAGAGGCGGTGCGTATCCTGAAGGAGCGCCTGCCCATCCCCGCCTCCATCGGCCGTGTCTGCCCCCACCCCTGTGAAGGGGGCTGCCGCCGGCAGATGGTGGAGGAATCTATCTCCATTTCTTACCTGAAATACTTTGCGGCCGACCGGGTCATCGCGGCCGGCGGCTATCTCCCCGCCAAGGCGGCCGCCACCGGCAAACGGGTGGGGGTCATCGGCGGCGGCCCCGGCGGCCTCACCGCTGCCTACTACCTGTCCCTGAAGGGCCACCGTGTCACCATTGTGGACGCCATGCCCCAGATGGGCGGTATGCTCCGCTACGGGATCCCCGAGTACCGTCTGCCCAAAAAGGTCCTGGACGATGAGATCGACGAGATCGCCTCCTTGGGCGTGGAAATGAAGAACAACTTCCGCATCGGCGTGGACGAGACCTTTGAGGAATTTAAGAACCGCTACGACGCGGTGGTTGTGGCCATCGGCGCTTGGTCCAGCATGCCCATCGGCTGCCCCGGCGAAGAGCTGGAAGGGGTTATGGGCGGCATCGACTTCCTGCAGCGTGTGGCTCTGGGCGAGCGGCCCGACATCGGTGACAAGGTCGCCGTGGTGGGCGGCGGCAACACCGCCATGGACGCCTGCCGCACCGCCGTCCGTCTGGGGGCCAAGGAGGTCTACGTGGTCTACCGCCGGACCGAGGCTGAAATGCCCGCCGAGCAGTTGGAGATCGACGAGGCCCGGGAAGAGGGCGTGGTCTATAAGTTCCTCACCAATCCCGCCGAAATCGTGGGCGAGAACGGCAAGGTGAAGGAGATGAAGCTCCAGATCATGGAGCTGGGCGAGCCCGACGAAAGCGGCCGCCGCCGCCCCGTGCCCGTGGAGGGCAAGTTCGAGGTTCTGCCCGTGACCTGCGTCATCAGCGCCATCGGCCAAAAAGCCAACGTGGCTGGCTTTGAGGGCATTGAGCTCAACCGCAAGGGCATCATCTCCGCTGACGAGACCAGCTACCGCACCTCCATGGAAGGAGTCTTCGCTGTGGGCGACGCCACCAACCAGGGTGCCTCCATCGCCATCGAGGCCATTGGCGAGGCCCGCCGCTGCTCCAAGGTGGTGGACCTGTATCTCCACGGAATCCAGGTGCCCTATCAGAAGACCTACCTCTCCGTGAAGAATGTTTCCCCCGAGTATTTTGCCGATTATATCAAGCTCCCCCGGGCCAAGATGCCCACCCGTCCCCCTGAGGAGCGCAAGCACGACTTCCAGGAGATCAACCTGGGCTTCTCCGAGGCCCAAGCCCGTGCCGAGGCCGCCCGCTGTCTGGACTGCGGCTGCCACGACTTCGCCGAGTGTAAGCTCATCCGCTGTGCCAACCTCTATGAGCTCCAGCCCGAGCGCATCGAGCGCATCAAGGGCCACGGCCAGGGGAAGATCCACCCCAGCTATAAGGAAAAGCGCCTGGTGGCCATCGAGCGGGACCAGGGCAAGTGCATCCTCTGCGGCCAGTGCGTCCGGATCTGCGACGAGGTCGTCGGAAAAGGCCTGCTGGGCCTGGTGGGCCGTGGCTTCACCACCACCATCCGTCCCGAGTTCCAGCAGAGCGACGCCATCCGCCAGTGCGTGGACTGCCTCCAGTGCGCCGAGGCCTGCCCCACCGGCGCCCTCCGCATCCGCGAGAACGAAGTGGAAGAGTAAGTTTGCTGTCCATTTGACAAAGACAATCCAGCCCCGGGAAACAACGTTTCCCGGGGCTGAGTTTATCTTTGTGGGGGGTGTTTTGGGGCGGGAAAACCTGTGGGAACAGCGTGGGAAAAATGTGGGAAAATGGGGTGGGAGGGGTTGGGGGCAAAGAGGTGGTTTCGGAAGAAGGTTCTGAGCCTGGTGCTCTGTGTGGCTGTGATGCTGTCTGTCATGGTCGTGGGCGCTGGGGCGGCGTTCTCTGATCAGAGCAAGATCAAGAACACCGAGGCCGTTGATATGTGCGTGGCATTGAATATCATCGGCGGTTATGGCGATAACACCTATCGTCCGGAAAATAACATCACCCGCGCTGAGGTCTGCAAGATGATCTGCGTGGCCCTGAACGGCGGCAAGGAGCCCACCCTGAGTGTGCCCGCTACCCCCACCTTCAAGGACGTGCGGAATGACGCAAACTCCGC
>JALERU010000068.1 GCA_022764045.1 Clostridiales bacterium
GGTTATGGCGATAACACCTATCGTCCGGAAAATAACATCACCCGCGCTGAGGTCTGCAAGATGATCTGCGTGGCCCTGAACGGCGGCAAGGAGCCCACCCTGAGTGTGCCCGCTACCCCCACCTTCAAGGACGTGCGGAACGACGCAAACTCTTCCTGGGCTGAGAAGTACATCGAGTCCTGCGTGGCTCAGGGCATCGTCGGCGGCGTGGGCAACGGTATGTTCCAGCCCAGCCAGAACGTAACCGGCTCCCAGCTGGCCAAGATGCTGCTGGTGGCGCTGGGTTATAAGTCTGAGATTGAGGGCTTTGGCGGCAATGGTTGGGACACCCAGGTGAACGTGGTCGCTACCCAGAAGGGCCTGTATGAGGACCTGGAGACCATCGACGTCTCCGCCGCTCTGAGCCGTGACTCCGCCGCTCAGATGATCTGGAACGCTCTCCAGGCCGTTGAGGTGGAATATGAGTACACACTGGATGGCACCAACGGTTCCCTGACCTCCAAGGCCGACGTGGTTGACAAAACCATCCTCGACGGTGGTTCCACCATAAAGGTCACCCTGCTGATGGATAAGTACGGCACCTCTGAAGATGAGGGCATGATGACCGACATCGGCTACGACTCCAACAAGGGGAAGTATGAGTACACAATTGGTTCTGGTAGTAGCGCTCCTGTCTACAAGACTGCCTCCGACTTCTCTGACCTGTATCAGCAGAACGTGAAGGTCATCTACAAGACTGACAAGGGCACCACCACCGTGTATGGTATGTTCGCACAGGATTCTAACGTGGTTGCTGAGGACGTGATCGGCAACATCAAGGACCTGAACAAGTTCAAGGCCGGCGACGACATGACTATCGACGGCACCAAGTATAAGACCGATAATGCCATTACTGTTTATAACTTTAACGACGGCACTACTACTCTGGCTGCTGCCTCTGACGCCTTTACCTTTAAGGCAATCGACAACAACGACAACAGCAAGATTGACACCATCGTGATCTATCCCTTCACCGTGGCTGAGGTCACTTATGTTGGCTCCAAGTACATTCAGGCCGGCGGCGTGAAGTATGAGTTTGAAGATTGCGACATCTACAAGGATGTTGCCAAGGACGACATGGTCGTGATTACCGCTGCGGTCAACACCGCGAAGGACGAGGCTGTGGTCGCTAAGGCAGAGGTCATCTCTGGTGAGGTCACCGTGGTCAACGGTTCCGACTATACTATCGGCGGTAAGGTTTATACCCTGGCCAAGGGTGAGTCCGATGCCAACCTGAAGCTGGGCAACGACGTGGAAGCTGTTGTGGTCAACGGCTACCTCTTCGAGGTGGACCTGGTGTCCGGTTCTATCGCAATGGACGAAGTCGTTTATATCGATGCCACCGAAGTTAAGACCAGCTATGGCAAGGAAACCCTGATGGCAAAGGCATACTTTGCTGATGGGACCTCTGCTGACATTGAAATCAAGAGCGTTGACGGAACAAAGGCTGTTGACGACGATGGCAAAGTTGTTACATCCGTAAAGGACAGTGCTGATGCTGCTACCCTGTGGGCCTATGAACTGGACGGCAGCAAGTATGAGCTGAAAGCCATCACTGTTGGCACCGATAAGAACTTTGATGTTCAGGAAACCAGCAACAAGACCGTTGGCGAAGACCGCATTGGCGGCCTCCGTGTCAACGACAACGCAGTTGTCTTCGTCAAGGATGGCGATGGCGATGTCTCCGTTCTGACCGGCGCTACTGTAAAGGCTTGGAGCGAAGCTGAGCGCAATGGCGTTGTGGCTTATGCAAACAATACCTCTGGCTATGCTTATGTTGAGCTGGCTGCCATCACCCTTACTGGCGATGTCCCTGGTTCCGCTTACAGCGACATTTACGGCTATGTCGTAAAGGCCCTGGGCGACACCAAGGAAGACAATAAGACCTATAGCTCCTTCAGCGTTTGGACCGGCAAGGCCAACGAGACCATTAAGGTCGAGAAGGGCAATGCTGCTGGCGTTGAGGAAGGCGATTTCGTCAAGATCTCCGGTGAAAAGATCACCGTGATCTCCACCGACGCCGCTGTGAGCGCCACCGACGGCAAGACCGTTTCCTTCCTGGGCAGCACCACAGAGTACAACATCACCGACAAGACCAAGGTCATCTATGTGGACACTGCAGCCGGTGAAGGCGCCGAGGGCGGCACCATTGTGGAGGCAACCGACCACAACACCACCAATGTGTTCGAGAAGAACGTGGTCTACGTGGTTGATCCTGACGACAAGGACGGCGAAGATCTGCTGGTTCTGTTTGTTGACGTGAACAACGAGCTGGAGGATAGCCAGCCTGCTCTGGACGCAGGTGCTAACGATGCTGCTATCAAGGCTATGCCTGACGGTGTCTACAATCCCACTGATAAGAAGTTTGCTAATGATGTGGCTGGAGATGCTGCGGATAACGTAATCATTAAGTTTACGACTAAGACGGCAAACACTTCCACTACTCTGGAAATTAAGGATGGCAACACCGCTATTTATACCGAAACTATTAGTGGTGGCTTTGCTGTTGGTGGACACTTCTTCTATCTGAATAAGTTTGACACCAGTGTAAGCAGTGGACGGCTGACCACAGCGATGACTGCTGGTTCTGTCTATACTTACACCATTACAGAAGGTAGCGATGTCATTGCATCTGGCTCTTTCACTGCGTGATAAAAATCAACTTAGGATTGAGCTATAACAAAAGAAGCCCCCGGGGAATTTCCCGGGGGCTTCTCTGCATTGGGCTTACGCTATAATTGAATTTCTTATAGCTTACTTCGTAGCCTCAGTGGCGCTGTTGGTGAAAGTGTAAACAACAGGTTTACCAAAGTTGTTGCCGGACGCATCCTTCCACTGGAGGGTCACATTGAAAGTCTTTGTCTCAAACTTCACAAACTGGAACAGTGTCAAGGAACCATCAGTATCGGCAACATTAGTTTTTGTGGTGCCGTTATTCATAGTCATATCAACGTTCTTAGTTCCTTCGGGAGCAGGGAAATTCACGCAAATGATATAACCTGCATTCTTTTTCTCAGTAGTGAATCCGGGATACGCAACATCTTCGGTGCTCTTGGTGTAAGTGCCAATCAGATCGACAGTATAAGCGTTCTCGCCGGTCTTAGTAGCGGGAGAAACCTTAACACCAGTGGCGATCTCCTTGTCTAAGCCTGCAAAGCCAGTGTCTTCAATTAAAGAAGCCACATCAGCTGCGTTCATAGCTTTCACTTCGTCAGCAACAGAGTCAATGGTATTCTGAATTTCATCGGCAGTCAGGACTTCGTCCAGTTCGCCGGACACGTCATAGACGATGGCGACAACTTCGCCGTCAACGATTGCGACATAAGCGTTGGGGATGTACTTGCCGTCGACATCCTTCTGTGCCAGAGAAACATCGGAGATGCTGCCCTCTTCACCCTCAACAGCGGCGTCGTCCACAGCCAGGATCACGCAATCCTTATCCAGGGTGTAGGGAGTAGTCTTACCGCCAACGGCCTGAAGTTCAATGTCGCCCTCGGCCTTGCCGTCAAAGCCGACGATGGCGTAGGGGGCCAGGACGCCCTGATAGGTGATGAAATCACCGTCCAGCTTGTAAGCAATGGCCTGACCTTCGCCGATGTTCTTGTGGGCAGTGCTATCCTCATAGAGCGTGACGTTCTCCTTGCCGTTCCAAACCTCAAAGGCAGTCACAGTGTCGCCGTCCTTCTTGGTCGTGTAGGAATTCTTGAGCAGGTAAGCGTACAGCATGTCGCCGTCGGCGTTGGGGATGGTGGCGGGATTGTCTGCATCCTTGCTGTTGATTTCCAGAGCGGCATAGGTGACATAGTTCATGCTGTTGATTTCGTCAACCAGAGCACCCTTAACATTTGCAGCAGTGGAGGTAGACCAATCCTTCACGCTCTTGCCAGAGACCACATCGACATCGTTGATTGTGGTCTTGCTATCAACGGTAGTAGTAGCAATGACAAAGATCACAGCGTCATCAGAGATCTTCTTGCTGTCGATGGTGTCATTGGTTGCGGAATACGCGCCAGTGACAAAATCATCTGCGCCAGCCAGGTTAGTTTTGGCAACAGCCTTCAGCTCATAGTTACCGTCCTTGTCCACGCTATAGGTGTACATAACCATGGTGTTCAGAGTGGTGGTGCTTGCAATATCTTTGCCTTCCAGCTTATCAACAGTAATCTTCTGGTTGGTGCCGTCAGGGAAGTAGGCCCGGGCGTCGATGGTGTAATCGTTGCTCAGGTCGCTGTCGGCAGGATCTGCCATGGAGATGAACAGGATATCCTTGGAAGCGCCCACAGTGGTGTCCACGTCATAAGCGAAATCGCCCACAACGGCCAGCTGCACAGTGTCGCCGACCTCGGGGGCCTTAGCGCCGCCGGTCAGGGTGTACCAGGTGCCATCCACACGGACCTCACCGCTCCGCAGACCAGTGACTTCGCCCTTCACGGTTTCGGCCTTGGTCAGGGTGTCTTCGTCCTTTGCGGTGTAGGCAGCCTTGACGATCACAGCAAAGTCGTCCTTGGCAATATCTTTATAGATGTTGCAGTCCTCAAACTTGTAGGACTCGCCAGCGGTCACACGAGTGGTGCCCACATAGGTGACCTCTTTCACAATAGTGGGAACAACCACAACCAGGTCTACCTTGCTATTATTGTCCAGGTCGATCAGCTTGATGGAGGTGGCAGCATTATTATTCTTGTCGCTTACCAGTGCATTCAGGTTGGCAATGGTGTACACACCGTTGTTGAAAGCATAAACGGGGATGCTGTTCAGGGCCTTTTCAGCCTTATACTCGGTGCCGTCCAGCTTAACCTTCTTGGCGTCGCCGGTCACGGCGCCCAGATCGCCCACGATACCGGTAGCCAGAACCACGGTCTCGTCAGCATACATACCATAGAACTTGTCGACCTTGGTGCTGTCCTTCTTGTTTTCATAGTTGAAGACAGCGGTCACGTTCTGCATGTACAGCTCGGTGTAGTCGTCCTTGCTGGTGAAGGTGCCGGCAGAATCGTTGCTGCCGCGCTTTGCGAGGGAGTAAGTCCACTCACCCTTGTTGCTGTCATAGGTGAATCCCACCAGACGTCCGTCCACTTCCTGGGCACGGTCAAATCTGTCATACAACAGGGTGGTGTCCACGTCGGTGCCATTCACGCTGTGGGTCTTGTTTACAACGTCAGCCTTGGAGGTCAGCTGACCATTGGAACCGTCCAGAGTGTACTTGTACTCCACCACGACAGCCTGGAGCGCGTTCCAGATCATCTGAGCAGCGGAATCACGGGTCAGAGCGGCGGAGACGTCGATGTTCTCCAGCTCATCATACAGCCCCTTCTGGGTGGCCAGCACGTTGACGTTGGTGTCCCAAGCAGTGCCGCCGAAGCCCTCGATGTCGGACTTATAACCCAGCGCCACCAGCAGCATCTTGGCCAGCTGGGAGCCGGTCACGTTCTGGCTGGGCTGGAACATGCCGTTGCCTACGCCGCCGACGATGCCCTGGGCCACGCAGGACTCGATGTACTTCTCAGCCCAGGCGGAGTTTGCGTCATTCCGCACGTCCTTGAAGGTGGGGGTAGCGGGCACACTCAGGGTGGGCTCCTTGCCGCCGTTCAGGGCCACG
>JALERU010000081.1 GCA_022764045.1 Clostridiales bacterium
TACTAATTTCAAATGAAATTCTTTCATTTGAAACACGCACGCTACGCGTGCTGGCGGTGCTTCGCACCGCCCCGTCTCATACAAAACTCGACGCGCTTCGCGCTATAAAAAACGAAAGTTTTTTAACGAGTTTTCGTATGAACAGAGAGTGTTTCGGATCGCGGAGGAGGACAACTATGATCTATGTGGTGCAGCAAGGAGATTCCTTGTCACAGCTTGCCCAAACATACGGGGTGTCAGTGGCCCGGCTGCGCAGCGACAACGGCCTGTTGGCGGAGCAGCCCCTGGTGCCGGGGCAGGCGCTGGTTATCCTGATCCCCCAGGAGACCTACCTTGTTCAGCCGGGGGACACGCTGTATAGCATTGCGGTGGAAACTGGGATCTCCCTGCTGCAGCTGCTGAGAAACAACCCCACCCTGGCCCAGGGACAGCCTTTGGCAGCCGGTGAGGTCTTGACCATCCGGCTGGAAGGGGAGGGGAATTCCCCCCTTGCCTTCAACGGCTATGCCTATCCCCACATTCAGCAGGGGGTCCTCCGGCAGGCGCTGCCCTTTCTGACCGATCTGTCCATCTTCTCCTACGGCTTCCGGGAGGATGGCACGCTGGTGGTGCCGGACGACAGCCGCTTGCTGGCGGAGGCGGCCCTGTTCGGTCTGGGCGCTGTGCTGGTGCTCACCTCCATTGACGAGAGCGGGACCTTTTCCACCCAGCGGGCCTCTCAGCTCTTTCAAAACCAGAACCTGCAGGACCAGGTGCTGGACAGCTTGCTTGGGGTCATGCTGGAAAAGGGATACCTCGGCCTGGATGCCGACTTTGAATACATTGAGGAGAAGGACCGGGAAGCATTCTTCCGCTTTCTCGGCAACGCCAGAGACCGCCTTCACCAATATGGCTTGTTTCTCCACGTGGATTTGGCGCCCAAGACCAGCGCCCAGCAGCCCGGCCTGCTGTATGCGGCCCATGACTATGGCGTCATCGGGGCCATTGCCGACTCCGTTTTGCTGATGACCTATGAGTGGGGGTATGCCTATGGCCCGCCCATGGCGGTGGCCCCTCTGCCCCAGGTGGAGGCCGTTCTCCGATATGGGATCACGGAGATCCCTGCCTGGAAGATTCAGATGGGAATTCCCAACTATGGTTAAGACTGGATTTTGCCCTATGAACAGGGCCGCCGGGCCACCACCGTTGGAAACCAGGAGGCGGTTCTTCTGGCGGCGCTGGTGGGAGCGGAGATCCAATTTGACCCGGTGGCGCAAGCCCCTAACTTCCAATACACCAGGGCAGGGGAGCAGCACCAGGTTTGGTTTGAAGACGCCAGAAGTATTCAGGCGAAACTTCGCCTGGCCCGGGACTTGGGCCTTGCCGGCGGGGCCTATTGGAACCTGCTGCGCCCCTTTGCCCAGAACTGGGCCCTGCTCAGTCAGGACCCGCCCTACCGCCGGGCGGTGGATGCAGGATGAAAATGACTGCATATAAATACGTAAATATTCATTGCGCGATATTTGTCCTAAAAAGGGAAAACTCTGTTTTGCAGGAAATCTTTCGTTTTTTGGTTGCAAAATCCACCGGCCATTCGGAAATTTCTGGGAAAATTTTCGAATCACTATAAAATGTGAGGAGAAGTATCTTGCAATCCTGACCGAAATTATGTATAATCTTTATCATGTTGAACGCAGTTTTTTGACCGAGCAACATACAAAACAAAGGAGGATTATACAATGAAGAAAAAGATTCTTGCAATGCTCATGGCCGGGGTCATGGTCCTGGGCCTGGCTGCCTGCGGCGGCGGCGACGATTCGACCGGCGGTGAGACCGGCGGCGAAACCGCTTCCCTGAGCATGGCCACCGGTGGTACCTCTGGTACCTATTATGGCTTCTCTGGCGTTCTGGCCCAGGTCCTGAACGAAAAGGTTGAGGGCATGAACATCACCGTGCAGGCCACCGGCGCTTCCAAAGCAAACATCGACCTGATCGACACCAACGCCAACCAGCTTGCCATCGTTCAGAACGACGTAATGTACTACGCTTACAACGCCAAGGACATGTATGATGGGGCAAACCCCATTGAGAGCTATTCCGCTGTTATGTCCTGCTACCCCGAGTATGTCCAGATCATTGCCAACAAGAGCATCAACTCCATCGAGGACCTGAAGGGCAAGAAGGTCAGCGTGGGTGACGCTGGCTCCGGCGTGGAGTTCAACGCCCGCCAGATCCTGGCCGCCTATGGCCTCGACATCGAAAAGGACATCACCAAGAACAACCAGGGCTTCGCCGATTCCGCCGACTCCCTGAAGAACGGCACCATCGACGCCGCTTTCGTGGTGGCTGGCTATCCCACCACCGCCGTCAGCGAACTGGCTTCCACCTATGAGTTCAACATCCTGCCCGTGGACGAAGAGCACGCCAAGGCCCTCATGGACGAGTATGGCTTCTACACCTATGGCGAGATCCCCGGCGGCACCTACAAGTGCGTGGCTGACGCGGTCCCCGCTGTGGCTGTTATGGCTACCATCATCGCCCGCAACGACGTGTCTGAAGACGTGATCTATAACATGGTCAAGGCCATCTTCGACAACCAGGAAGAGATTGCCACCGGCCACGCCAAGGGCGCTGAGCTGAGCAAGGAAACCGCTGTTCAGGGCATCAACATCCCCTTCCATCCCGGTGCTGAGAAGTACTTCACCGAGGAAGGCGTTTTCCCCGCTGCGGAGTAATGCCCCGTGAACGGAAGCCGTAAATTTGCTACGGTCGCGGCCGCCGTAATGATTTTCATTACAGCGGCCGCTTTCCTTCCCGGATGTTCCTCCGGGCGGCTGCACCTGGTCTTGTCCAACGCGGAAAACGGCCAGGTGTATGCCGATTATCCTGTGGAAAATGGAGACACCTTTTCCGTGGAGTTTGTCCACTCGGTGAACAAGAGCCCGGTCCGTGACGTCTACGAGATCCGGGAGGGAGAGATCTATAATATCCAGTGTATCTATTACGGCTTCGGCGCCGGAGTAGAGGAGGTCCTGGGGGAGGGGGAGACCCTTTCCTATGGAGAAAACGGAGAAATGATCATCTCCAACATTGACAACCGGCTGGACCACATGGTCCTTGCGGTGGGAACCATTTCCGATCATACCCTGTATCTGGACGAGGAAGCCATCAGTCTGCGGGATCTCTGCGGTCGAAGCAGTAAGGTGCTGTTTACCTGCGAGCAGGGGTAACGAACTCAGGTTGCCAGGCAACCGAAAATTTTACGCAAGGAGGTAGATAACGTGCCGCTGTTTAAAAAAAGATCTGTACAAGAGCCCCAGACTGAGTTTGAGTTTACGGACATTGCGGCGGACGAGTCCACAACAGAAGCGGATCTGCAGGCGGTCATGGAAAAGTATGACCGCGAGGCCAACGTTCGTGTGTGGGACGGCATCCCTAAGGTTGTTGTCCGCTACATGCTGGTGGCCTTCGCCATTTACAGTGTTCTGCTGAACTTCGGCCTGGAGTGGGAGACCAGAATTGAACGGGCGTCTTTCGTGGGGATTCTGGTGTTTCTGGTCTTCATCGTGTTCCCTGCCCAAAAGGGAGCCAGAAAGAAGCTCAATTACATCCCCTGGTATGATGTGATCCTGGCTGTGTTGGGCGGCGGAAGCTATTTCTATTTCGTCTTCAACCTGGACAAGATCATTCAAAACACCATTCGTCTGTCCACCCTGGATCTGGTGATTGGCATCATCGGTGTGCTGGTCACGCTGGAGGCCTGCCGCCGGGCTGTGGGCATCCCCATCGTCATTGTCTCTTCGCTGTTTATCATCTATATGGTGTTCTTTACTTCGAAGCCTTTGGCGATCAATGTGTACAACCTCTTTTACACCACAGAGGGCGTCATCGGCACCCCCATCCGGGCCTGCTCCACGTTTATCGTCCTCTTCGTGATCTTCGGCGCCTTCTTGGAAAAGACAGGCATCTCACAATTTTTCATTGAGCTGGCAAACTCCATCGCCGGCTCCTCCAGCGGCGGACCGGCCAAGGTGGCCGTCATCTCCTCGGCCCTGTGCGGCATGGTGTCCGGCTCCTCCGTGGGCAACACCGTGACCACCGGCTCGGTCACCATCCCCATGATGAAAAAGAACGGCTACCGGCCGGAATTTGCCGGCGCGGTTGAGGCGGCCTCTTCCACCGGCGGCCAGATCATGCCCCCCATCATGGGCGCGGCGGCCTTCCTGATGGTGGAGTATACGGGCCTGGATTACGGCACCATCGCCTCCCGTGCCATCCTGCCCGCCGTGCTGTATTTCGCCGGCATCTTCATCGCCGTCCACCTGGAGGCCAAGCGCATGGGGCTGAAGGGCCTCTCCCGCGACCAGTTGCCTCAGTTCGGCAAGCTCCTCCTGCGGAAGGGCTATCTGCTCATCCCCCTGGTGCTGCTGGTGGTGATGATGATGAAAGCCACCATGAGCCTGGCTGCCATCGTGGCCACCGGCGCTGCCATCGTGGTGAGCATGTTCTCCAAGGAAACGCGGATCAACATCCATAAGTTCTTTGACGCTTTGGAAAATGGCGCTCGCTCCACCCTCACCGTGGGCATTGCCTGCGCCGTGGCCGGCACCATCGCCTGCGTTATCACCACCACCGGCATCGGCGCCAAGCTGATCTCCGCCATTGTGGGCCTCTCCGGCGGTCACATCTTCATTGCCATGCTGCTGACCATGGTCACCTGTATCATTCTGGGTATGGGCGTGCCCACCACAGCAAACTATGTTATTATGGCTACCACCTGTGCTCCCATCCTCATCAAGATGGGCATGGAGATGCTCTCGGCCCATATGTTCGTCTTCTACTTTGGCATCGTGGCAGACATCACGCCTCCTGTGGCTCTGGCCGCTTACGCCGGCAGCGCCATCGCAAAGTCTAAGCCGATGAAGACGGCTGTGACGGCCACCACCTTGGCCATTGCGGCTTTCATTGTTCCGTACTGCTTCGGTATGAATCCGGCGCTGCTCTTTATCGACTGTACGATCTTTGAGGCCATCCAAGTCATTATCACCTCTTTGCTGGGCGTCTTTGGCGTGTCGGCGGGCCTGCGTGGCTATGTGTTCTCCAACCTGAAGGTCTGGCAGCGGCTGCTGATTATCGCCGGCGGCTTGACCCTGGTTTATCCGGGAACGCTCACTGACATCATCGGCATTGTTCTGGTGGCCTTTGTTTGCGTCACCAGCAAGCTGGCAAAGAAGACTCCCCCTGTGGCGGAAGCTTAACCTCAGACTGCCGCAAATTCATTGCAAGGGACAAAAAAGCGCGTTTTCAGAAATTCTGAAAACGCGCTTTTTCATGCCGGAATTATACAAATTCCATCAGCAGTTGGGCGGCGGGGTTGTTGTTGCCGGCCAGGGTAATCATGTCATAGCGGGTCATATCCCCCATATTCATTTTGATGCGGATCAGATTGGGGTCCAGGGCCTCCTGGACCATATCGGGGACAATGGCCACGCCGTGGCGGGCCCGGACCATCAGCATTTGGGCATTGGTGCTGTTGGTTTGGGCGAAACGCTCCGGCACTACGCCAAACTCCCGGGTCAGCATTTGGCGGAGCATATCCATGGAGTTGGGGCCGGTGTCCTCGCAGTTGGTGATGAGGCACTCACCCTGAAGCATGGCCACCGCGTCGCCATGGGGATACTTGGCGGCAATGGCCCGGTCGGCCACCAGATAGTTGACAGATTCAAACATAGGGCGGGAGAGGATTTCTTCTTTTGGAAAGGCGTGCTCACAGAGGACATTTGCCAAAATCACGTCCAGCTCTCCGGATTTGAGCTTTTCCGTCAGCGCACCGTAGGGGTATTGAAAAATATCCACTTTGATCTCCGGGTGGTCAATGAGGAAGCGGGAGAAAAAGTCCTCGGTGTGCCGGGACTCATACATGCCGATTCCAACCTTCACATAGCCGCTGTACTGCTCGGCGATGGCAATGAGCCGCTTTTTCGTGTCGCGCTCATAGCGGAGCATAAAGTTCACCCGCTCATAGAAAAACTTTCCCGCGTCGGTGAGGGAAACGGAATGGGCGTTTCGATTAAACAGCCGCACCTGGAGTTTTCCTTCCAGGGAGGCTATGTATTGGCTGATGGCAGTCTGCGACACCGAGTGGGTGGCCGCGGCCTGGGTGAAGCTGAGGCACTCGGCCAGGGTGACAAAATATTCAATCTTTTTATTCAGCATGACGCCGTCTCCTTTGTCAGCAGGGTAAGAAAACCTTCTTCTATGATTGTGCAATACTTTTGGAAAAAAGTCAAATGAGAAATTCCCTTTGAAAGAATTGACAGAACGTCTGGTATCTGGTAACATATTTTAGATACTAAATCACTTTATAACCTACGGGAGGAAAAAGTATATGAAGATTCTCCTGAATCAAATGACGGTGTTCCGAAAGGAGAGCGCGGATCAGATGTCTGTTCTCATTGAGGATGGACGTATTGTTTCCCTTTCCAAGGAAGTTCCCGCCCTTTCCGGCGCACAGGTGATTGAACTAAAGAATGGTTATTTGTTTCCCGGTTTCGTAGATGTCCACGTTCATCTCCGTGAGCCGGGTTTTTCGTACAAAGAGACCATCGCCACAGGCACCCGGGCAGGGGCCCGGGGAGGCTTCACCGCCGTGTGCCCCATGCCGAACCTGAAGCCCGTGCCCGACAGCCTGGAGCATCTCCAACCCCAATTAGAGGCCATCCGGCGGGACGCGGTGATTCACACCCACCCCTATGGGGCCATTACTGTGGGGGAGAAGGGGGAGAGACTGGCGGCCCTGGAAGAACTGGCCCCCTATGTGGTGGCCTTCTCCGATGACGGCCGCGGGGTGCAAAACCCGGAGCGGATGAAGGAAGCCATGAGACGGGCCAAGGCCTTGGGAAAGCTCATCGTGGCCCACTGCGAGGATGAGAGCTTGGTAAACGGCGGCTACATCCACTACGGGGAATACGCCAGGGCCCACGGCCACCGAGGCAATCCCTCCGCCAGCGAGTGGAAGCAGGTGGAGCGGGACCTGGAGCTGGTCCGGGAGACCGGCTGCACCTACCACGTCTGCCACGTGTCCACCAAGGAGACCGTGGCCCACATCCGCAAGGCCAAGGCCGAGGGCCTGGACGTGACCTGCGAGACCACCCCACACTACTTGGTTTTCAACGACTCGATGCTCCAGGAGGACGGCCGGTTTAAGATGAACCCGCCCATCCGGGGGGAGGAGGACCGCCAGGCCCTGATCGCCGGGATTCTGGACGGCACGGTGGACATGATCGCCACCGATCACGCCCCCCACGCCGCCGAAGAAAAGGCCGGCGGCCTGGAAAAGAGCTTCAACGGCATTGTGGGGCTGGAGACCGCCTTCCCGGTGCTTTACACCGAGTTGGTGCGGCCCGGTGTCCTGTCTCTGGAACAACTGGTTGACCTCATGTACACCAACCCGGCCAAGCGGTTTGGCATCGGTTCTCCCATTGAGGAGGGGGCGGTGGCCGACCTGACGGTCTTTGATTTGGACGCCAGCTATTCCGTGGACCCCAAAGAGTTCCAGTCCATGGGAAAAAGCTCTCCCTTCACCGGACGGACCGTCTTTGGAAAATGCCTGCTGACCATCTCCGGCGGCGAGATCGCCTGGCAGGCGGAAGGAGGAAACACACCGTGAAACGCAGCCTGTTTACCATCCTAAAAAATGAGATGCTTGCCCCGGCGACCTTCCGCATGGTCCTTGGGGGAGACACCACGGCTATTACGGCGCCGGGCCAGTTTGTGAACATTGCCCTCACAGGCAAGTTCCTCCGCCGCCCCATTTCCGTCTGTGATTGGGAGGGGGAGAACCTCACCCTGATCTATAAGGTGGTGGGGCAGGGGACCGCCCAAATGAGCCGGATGGTCCCTGGCGAGTCCCTGGACCTGCTCACCGGCCTGGGCAACGGCTACAACCTGGAAAAATCCGGGGACAAGCCCCTGCTCATCGGCGGCGGCGCGGGAATCCCGCCCCTCTACGCCCTGGCCAAGAAGCTGATCGCCCAGGGAAAGACCCCCAGTGTCATCCTGGGTTTTAATAAGAAGGACGAGCTCTTTCTGGAGAAAGAATTCAAGGCCCTGGGCATCCCGGTCACCGTCGCCACTGCCGACGGCTCCCTGGGGGTAAAGGGATTTGTCACCGACGCCATGCCGGAGGCGGGCTACACCTATCTTTACACCTGCGGCCCCGAGCCCATGCTCCGGGCCATCGACGGCAAGGCAGCCTCCTCGGGTCAGTTCAGCTTTGAGGAGCGCATGGGCTGTGGCTTCGGCGCCTGTATGGGCTGCACCTGCAAGACGAAATACGGCAACAAACGGATCTGCCGGGAAGGCCCGGTGCTGGAGAGGGAGGAGATCATATGGTAAAGACAGCGGTAACCCTCAGTGGGATTCAACTGGATAACCCCGTCATCCCCGCCAGCGGCACCTTTGGTTTTGGCTATGAGTTCGCCCAGTGGTACGACATCAACTGCCTGGGGGGCATCAGCGTCAAGGGCACCACCCGGGAGCCACGCTTTGGGAACCCCGCGCCCCGGATCGCCGAGACGGCGGGGGGGATGCTCAACGCCGTGGGCTTGCAGAACCCCGGCATCGACAAGGTGGTAGCCGAGGAGCTGCCCAAGCTCCGGGAAGTTTACCACAAGCCCATTCTGGCTAACATCAGCGGTTTTTCCATGGATGAGTATGTGGAATGCTGCGCCAAAGCGGACGCCTCTCCCCACACCGACCTCATTGAGGTCAACGTCAGCTGCCCCAACGTCCACCACGGGGGCATGAGCTTCGGCACCGATCCCAACATGGTCTATGACGTGACCCGGGCGGTGAAGGAAGTCTGCAAAAAGCCGGTGTATGTGAAGCTTTCCCCCAACGTCACCGACATCGTCTCCATCGCCAAGGCATGTGAGGAGGGGGGCGCCGACGGCCTGAGCCTCATCAACACCCTCATGGGGATGCGGATCGACCTGAAAAAGCGGGCGCCCATTCTGGCCAACACCACCGGTGGCCTGTCCGGCCCCGCAGTGTTCCCGGTGGCCCTGCGGATGGTCTGGCAGGTATACGAAGCGGTGAAACTGCCCATCATTGGCATGGGCGGCATCCAGAGCGCCGAAGACGTCATTGAGATGATGCTGGCCGGCGCCACCGCCGTTCAGGTGGGGGCGGCCAACCTGGTCAATCCATTCGCCTGTAAAGAGATTATTGACAACCTCCCCGGCCTCATGGAGCGCCTGGGGATTGAAGAGATCAAAGAAATTATTGGAGGTGCCCACTGATGGGAAAAGACGTCATCATTGCCTGTGACTTCAGCAGCAAGGAGGAGACCCTGGCCTTTCTGGACAAGTTCTCCGGCAAAAAGCCCTATGTAAAGATCGGCATGGAGCTTTTCTACGCCGAAGGCCCCGCCATTGTCCGGGAGATCAAGGCCCGGGGCCACCAGATCTTCCTGGACCTGAAGCTCCACGACATCCCCAACACTGTGAAAAAATCCATGGCCGTCCTCTCCCGCCTGGATGTGGACATGGTAAACCTCCATGCCGCCGGCACCCGGGCCATGATGGAAGGGGCCCTGGAAGGGGTCACCCGGCCCGACGGCTCCCGCCCCTTGGTGATCGCCGTCACCCAGCTCACCTCCACCAGCCAGGAGCGGATGCAGGAGGAGCTGCTGATCCAGGCGCCCATGGACGAGACGGTGATGCACTATGCCGCCAACGCCGCCAAGGCCGGCTTGGACGGCGTGGTCTGCTCCCCCATGGAGGCTGGTAAGGTCCATAAAACCTGCGGCGCGGGCTTTCTCACCGTCACCCCCGGCATTCGCTTTGCCGACGGGGACAAGGGGGATCAGGTCCGCGTGACCACCCCCGCCCAGGCCAAGGAGATCGGCTCGGATTACATCGTGGTGGGCCGTCCCATCACCGCCGCCGCCGACCCTGTGGCCGCTTATGCGCGTTGTGTCCGGGAATTTGTCGGCTGAGAAAAAGCACATCTGTGCATCATCGCATCATCGGAAGGAAGGATAACTATGAAAACCAAAATTGCGAAGGATTTATTAAAGATTCAGGCGGTCTTTCTCCGCCCTGACGAGCCCTTTACCTGGGCCAGCGGCATCAAAAGCCCCATTTATTGCGACAATCGCCTGACCCTCTCCGACCATCAGGTCCGCCTGGACGTGGAGAACGGTTTGGCTTCCCTGGTGAAGGAGCACTACCCTGAGGCCGAGGTTCTCATGGGGACCTCCACCGCCGGCATCGCCCACGCCGCCATCACCGCCCATCTGCTGGAGCTGCCCATGGGCTACGTCCGCTCCGGGGCCAAGGACCACGGCAGAAAGAACCAGATCGAGGGCAAGCTACTCCCCGGCCAGAAGGTGGTTGTGATCGAGGACCTGATCTCCACTGGCGGCAGCGTGCTGGAAGTGGTGGACGTGCTCCGTCAGGCTGGGGCCGAGGTTTTGGGTATCGCCAGCATTTTCACCTACGGTATGAAGAAGAGCGTGGACCGCCTGGCCGAGGCCCAGGTAAAAAACGTCAGCCTCACTGACCTGGACACTGTGGCCCAGGTGGCCGCTGCCGAGGGCTACATCCGCCCCGAGGATCAGGACCGCCTGATCACCTTCCGCAACAATCCCTCTGACGAGAGCTGGATTCAGAAGTAAGGGGACGGCCCTGCGGCCCACTGGGCCTTACCCAAACAGAAAGGACTGGTCAGTTAATGAAACGAGATTTGATCGACATCACGGACCTGACCGTGGAAGAAATTGACGATCTGATTGCCAAGGCAGAGGACATCATTGAGCACCCTGAGGCCTACCGGGAGAAGTGCCGCTACAAAAAGCTGGCGACCCTCTTTTACGAGCCCTCCACCCGCACCCGCCTGAGTTTTGAGTCCGCCATGTATGAGCTGGGCGGCCAGGTGCTGGGCTTTTCCGAGGCCCAGAGTTCCTCGGCGGCCAAGGGGGAGAGCGTGGCCGACACCGCCCGAACGGTGAGCTGTTTTGCCGATATCATCGCCATGCGCCACCCCAAGGAGGGCGCACCTCTGGTGGCATCCATGAAGGCCACCGTTCCCGTGATCAACGCCGGCGACGGCGGCCACCATCACCCCACCCAGACCCTGACGGACCTGCTGACCATCAAGCGGGAGAAGGGGAGGCTGGACTCCCTGGTCATCGGCTGCTGCGGCGACCTGAAGTTTGGCCGGACGGTCCACTCCCTGATCGGCGCCATGTCCCGGTATCCCAACGTCCGTTTTGTTCTCATCTCCCCGGAAGAGCTGCGGGTGCCCGAGAGCGTCCGCACCGATCTGCTGGATAAGCAGGGAATTCCCTATGAGGAGACCACCTCCCTGGAGGACGCCATGCCCAAGCTGGACATCCTCTATATGACCCGGGTGCAGAGAGAGCGATTCTTCAACGAGGACGATTACGTCCGCCTGAAAGACAGCTATATCCTTACCCCGGACAAGCTCCGCACGGCCAAGTGGGATCTGGCCATCCTGCACCCCCTGCCCCGTGTCAACGAGATCTCCATCGCCATCGACGAGGACCCCCGGGCCTGTTACTTCCGCCAGGTCCTCTGCGGCAAGTTCATTCGGATGGCCCTGATCTTAAAACTGTTGGAGGTGGAATGAGATGATTATAGGCACCATTGTAGACGGCATCGTCATCGACCATATCCCCGCCGGCCGGGGTATGGACCTCTACCGCGACCTGGGTCTGGACCGCCTGGAGTGCGAGGTGGCGGTGATTAAAAACGCCTCCAGCGGCAAGTATGGGAAGAAGGATATCCTGAAAATCAACGAGGTCATTGACCTTAACTACGACATGCTGGGCTATATCGACCCCCATATCACCGTGAACATCATCCGGGGGGGCGAGCGCATGGAAAAGATCCATCCCCATCTCCCCGAGACCATCACCGGGGTCATCCGCTGCAAAAACCCCCGCTGCATCACCTCCATCGAGCAGGAGCTCCCCCACATCTTCCGGCTCACCGACCGGGAGCACGGAGTCTACCGCTGCCTTTACTGCGATACCAAGGGCGGAAAGCGGTAACCGTGCAAGGGTTCATCACTGAAACAAGCAAAGGGCTTGCCTTGGGCAGGCCCTTTGCTTGTTGTGATTTATGTCAATCATGCCAGATAAGGGGGGATAAGCCGCTAATGATCGCGTATATGACCATCATCAAGGACCAAAAGCAGCTGTCTTTGTTTGAGCAGATTTTGGAAACCTATCAAGACGACATGTTTCGCAAAGCCTATTACACCCTGCGGGACTACCACTGGGCGGAGGACGCCGTTGCCGAGGCTTTTTTGAAGATCGCAAAAAATATTGAAAAAATTTCTTCGCTATCCTGTCAGGAACGTGGCGGATATCTCGTTATTCTTACTAAGAACTGCGCAATCGACCTAGCCCGTAGGCACTACCTGCAGGAGGCTCCCATCGACTTTATCGAGGAATTAAAGGACAGAGAGGCCCCTGTGAATCTGGAGGAAGCGGTGTTTCAGCAGGAGGGCTACGCCCGCCTCATCCAGGCCATTGAAGACCTGGACCCGAAATACCGGGACCCCATGCAGATGTATTATCTCTACCATCACAAGGTGGAAGAAATTGCGGAGCTATTCGGCCTGCAGGAAAACACCGTTCACGCACGCTTGAAGTTCAGTATGGGAGAGAAGATAGGAGTGGATACTTTTTTGTGCTGACGATTTCGCTCGCTTTCAAGGGCGGCGCCTATGACACGGAAAATGCAACCATCAGAGAGATTTCCATCCAAGGCTATCCGGCGGTATTGATTGAGAAGGTAAAGGATGGAACGGAGTATACCCAGCTGATCTGGGTCCCTAAAAACGGAGAATACCATATTGCCGGGTATCTGCCGGCAGAGGAAGCGGTTCAAATGTTAGAAAGCGTTCAAAACTTTTTTGAAAATATCATGTATATGGTGTTCCCTATATTATATATATAAAGGACGGTTCGATATGTGAGGTGTTAAAGATTAGCGATTTAGACGATCAAAAGACTTCTATGAAAGAAATAATGGATTTTTTTAAAAGAAATGCGGGGTAAAGCTGTATAATGATAACATATATCCTAAACATTGGAAGTGTAGTAACGGGTCTTTTGTCTTTGATATTTGCACTTATAGCAATGAGTCGTTATGGAGATAAAAAAAGAGGAACTTTATGGAGCTTATTTAGTTGTCTATGCTGTACACTTACCGTGCTTTTTCAACTATTTGAAGTTGCGCATAGGGTCAATATCGGGGATATAAGTGCAATACAAGATACAATTAACGTAATTGCTATATTTGCCGGTATTTTTGTTGTTGGCTTAAGTGTTATCAACGCCCTTGCCTATAAAAGCTACACAAAAGAGAATAAAATCCAGCGATGATATATCACAGAGGTCAGACAAGCAACCTGATTCAATAAATCGGGTTGGTTGATCTCATACTGGAATCACTACTGGGGCCGCAACTGATTAAGGCATGGAGGATGCAAATTGCGATAGTCAGTGATTGCTGGATGCTGTGACGGTTTGACATTGGATTCTTCCAACGTTTGAAGGTGGCTTCCCTTTTAGTCGCGGCGGGGTACCTCTGGTTTCACAGGTATTTTCATAGAAATGATACCAGTGAAGAGACGTCTGCCTTTTAAAAGGACGCAGCTGTACCAAAGTGATATTGTAGGGAATCCTGGCGTATTGTTACGCCAGGATTCCCTTTCTCGTGGCGCAAAAGACAGGATAAAACTGGAAATTTTGTCGTGTTGTGTCATTTTTCGCAAAAGCCTTGCTAACTACATTATTATGGAATCATCTTTGAAGAAAGGATGATTCTCTTTGACAAAAATTGAACGAACGATCCGATCCATTCTGGGTGACACCAATCGGAATCTCTGCTCCTTTGTGGAGTCCATCGGCCAGACAGAATACCTATTATTCGAGAAAAAGATCCCAATGGATGACATTCAGGTCACCGATGAGGTCTACGCCGTGGTGGCGGCCCAACTGAAGAAGGAGCCGGGCGCGGTGGCCAAGGGCGTCGAGCGTCTGGTCAAGGAATGCTGGGAAGAGGGCGATCAGGAGCGGCTGGAGGAAGTCATTGGAAAAAAGCTGAAGTATGCACCCTATCCCAAAAGAGCGCTGTGCTATTTTGCCTTTTACACGTATTTGGATATCCCATTTTTTGAATATATTGAAAAGGACCCACGGGTTCTCTTTTGAAAGGGGTTGGCTTGTGATTGCTTGGAAAGTGTGGTAAAATGCTTCTATCATAGGAAAGTAAGGAGGCGGTTTTACCATGTCGCAGTTGGTGTTTAACCTGCCCTGGATCGTCATTTGGCTGGTCGCTTTGGCGGTGCAGGGGCGCTTTTTGCGGAAAAAGAACCTATTTGGCGCGCTGATTGTCTTATGGGTCACCCTAATCGTCGGCGTGTTTTGGAACAAGGCCATTGGCGCGCTGGTGCCTGGGATTTCCGGCATGTGGCTTTTTGGCACCAAGATTTGGGTTCTGTTTCTCATCTTGGGGGTGCGCCATTACCTCAGCCTGCGGAAGGAGCGCCGGCTCCAAGCCGCCAAGCTGGAGGAAGAAGGGTCTGCAGAGACCCAGGAAACCAAAGAAGAATGAAGGAACCGTGGGGAGCAGACCGTTGCTCCTCACGTTTTTTTCGCCTCAATCAGCCGGAGCTTCTGGAGCCGGCTCAGGTGTTTAATCTCCCACTCCCGCCGCATAGCGGCCTCCTTTGTCTCAAAAACCTCGTGATAGACCAGGGTGACAGGCCGGCGGGGGCGAGTGTACTTGGCGCCGGTTCCGGCGTTGTGGGCGGCCAGACGCTTTTCCAGGTCGTTGGTCCAGCCTGTGTAGAGCGTGCCGTCGGCGCAGCGGAGGATATAGGTATAATTCTCAGCCATGGGTCCCCCTTGCTTCCTTTGAAAAAATGTTGTAAAATACCTTGCTATAAGGATAAATGGGCCAGTTTTGAGAAAATTGGGAAGATTTGCTCAGGTTGTGCCCTGGGAGAGCCGCGCGAAATATTGGTCTACGCCGTTGGCCATGCCCTGCACCAGCTTGGTCTGATAGGCCGGGTCGTTCAGGCGCTGATCCTCCTCGGGGTTGGAGAGATAGCCCATCTCCACAATGGTCACCGGGATCTGGCACCAGTTGATGCCGCTCATGGTGTCGGTCTCCCACACCATCTCCTTCCGGGCGCCGGTGGCAGCCACCAGGCTGTCCAGCACCGTGTCGGACAGCAGGCGGCACTGGTCGTACAGAGTCCCGATGGGATAGGGGCTTTGGGGCGTAGGGCAGAGGGTCATGGCTCCCTGGGCGGAGGAATCGGTGGAGCCGTTGGTGTGGATGCGCAGGAAAATATCGCCGCCGGCCTGGTTTGCCATGTCTGCCCGGGTCCGGTTGCTTAGGTCCACGTCGTTGGTCTCCCGGATCATCACCACGGAATAACCCCGGCTTTCCAGCTCTGTCCGCAGCTGCTGGGAGACGGTGAGGACCAGCTCATATTCGGCGATCCCTGTTGCCACGCCGGCAGTGCCGCCAGTGACCTTCATCTTGGTTTCCGTGGCGCCGGGGCCGATGGGCTCCGGGTCCGTGTTGCTCTTGACCTGGTGGCCGGGGTCGATGACCACTACCTTGGGCTGGGGCTCGGGTTCAGGCGGAACAGCGGGAGTCTGTTCGTCCTCTGCTGCGGCGGTAGGGGAGGGCTCTTGTTCTGGAGCTTCCCCGTCCTGTCCGCAGGCGCAGAGGCAGAGAAACAGAGAGAGAACAAGAAGAACAGCGGTAATTCGTCTGATCATAAAGCAAGATCCTTCCAGTTATCGTGGTATATTTGATGAATGATAGTATACCGCAAGGCTGGCACGGAAGCAATCCAGAATCGAAAAACACAAAAAAATTTCTATTATCACACGCAATATCAATAGGAGAAAACCAGTGAAAAATTACTACGAAAAAGAGGTCCTCATCACATCCACCTACGCAGACCGCTGGTGCGAGCTGGGGATCTTCCAAGGGGCCATCCTGATCCAAGACGCCATGACGGAGTTCTTCCACCAATATAACTGCGACGCCATCCAGCTTTCCAGGACCCATCAGGCGGTCTGGGCGGTGGCCCGGACCAAGCTTCTGCTGGACCGGGAGATCCGCTGGATGGACCGGGTGAAGCTGAAGGTCTTTCCGGTGAAAATCTCCTCGGTAGCCATCCACCTGAATGTTCTGCTGGAATCCCCGGAGGGCCTTCCTCTCCTCCGGGCCCGGCAGGAGATGTGCGCCATCGACGTAACCAGCCACACCCTCCGCCGCATCGAGACCACCTCCTTCCCCATGGAGCTGGAGCCGCTGCCGCCCGTGCTCACCACCCCCTGTCTTCGGATGAAACTGAAACTGGGGGAGGAGTATGCCGCTTATTCCCATCGTGTCCGGGTCATGGACACGGATATGAACCGTCACATGAACAACGCCAGCTATATCCGCCTGATTATGGACGCCCGGCCCGTCGCCTTTTGGGATACCTATCAGGTTCGGGAGTTTGACATTCAGTATGTCAACGAGGCGGTAGAAGGGGAGGACTTACAGGTTTACTGCCGGCAAGAGGGCCTGGAGATGGCGGTGCAAATCAAGCGGGGAGAGACCACCCTGGTGAAATCCATCCTCCAGCTGATCCCCCGGGACAGCCAGGCGTGAAGCGAATCATTCGCCTGGGCGACCGGACCATACCCTATGAGCTGACCCGGAAGAAGGTAAAAAACATCAACATCCGGGTCCGGGCGGATGGCTCCGTGGGGGTTTCTGCGGGAAGCTGGGTGACGGTGGCCCAGATCGAAGAGGTTCTTCAAAACCGAGCCCACTTCCTTTTGGGCGCCTTGGATCGATTCGCGGCCATGGAAAACCGCCGGCCAAAGGAGAGCGATTACGGGCCGGGCGCAACCGTCTACCTCTTGGGAAAGGCCCATCAGGTGGTTCTGTTCCGGGGGGAGCGCAATGAGGTGCGGAAAGAGGGCCAGTCCCTTCAGCTCTTCCTGAAGGACCCGGAGGACGCCGCCCTCCGGGTGAAAACCATGGAGGCCTATCTGAAGGAGCAGTGCTTGGCTGTGACCACAGCCTTTTGCCGCCAGTGCCAAGGGAATATGGCTGCCCTTGGGGTGCCATTTCCCCAAATCCGGGTTCGCTCCATGACCTCCCGCTGGGGAAGCTGTAAGCCCGCCGCCTGCCGGGTTACCTTTGCCCGGCAGTTGGTGGAGGCTCCGCCGGCCTGCGTGGAATATGTGGTCTACCATGAGTTGGTCCATTTCCTCCATCCGAACCACTCCAAGGCCTTTTACGCCTGCCTGGCGGACTTTGTGCCCGACTGGAAAGCGCGGCGAAATTGCCTGAATTCCTACAGCTATCGGTAACATCTTGTGCCCTGCCCGGTAGGGCGACGGGATATGCTGTGTTCTTTTGCGGAAAAAAGAGGAAGAAAAATTCCCCTGGCAGGTTGCAATCCGCCGGGAAATCCGCTACACTGAAACCGTGGGTTCCGGCAGCGCCGGGACACCACGGTTTTTTGATATGTTCGGGAGGAACGAGAGATGAAAGGACTGCTTCGCAAAACCATCCCCCTGCTTTTGGGTGTGGCCATGACCCTGGGTCTGGCGACCACCGCCAGCGCCGCCTTTGCGGATTTTACCGACGTGAAGGGACATTGGGCGGAAAAGACCCTCAGCCAAGCCTATCAGGATAAGATCTTAATGGGCTATGACACCAAAACCATGGCCCCCAATAACAGTGTGACCACCGCCCAGGCGGTGACCATCCTGTGCCGGGTTCTCCACGTCACCGGCCTGGGAGATACCTCCGCCCTGGAAATCCCCCAAGGAGCCTGGTATGCCCAGGACGTTGCCAAGGCCGTGTACGCCGGCTTGTTGGATGAGAGCGCCGCCGGTTCTCTGGACAAGCCCATTCCCCGTGGGGAGGCCTTCCTGCTCTTTGGCCGGGCCTTCCAGGTAGTGGGCGCCCAGCCCGATTTGTCCGTGCTGGAGCAATTCCCTGACGCGGCCTTCCTCACCGGGGAAACCGCCCGGACCACCGCGGCTCTGGTGGAAAGCGGCATTGTCTCCGGCAGCCAGGGGAAATTGGAACTGGACCGCTCCCTCACCCGGGCGGAGTTTGCCACCATCCTTTACCGGATGGTAGACCAGTACATAACCGCCGGCAGCTACACCGGCCATACCGGGGCGGGCTCTGTGCTCTCCGGCGACGCTGTGATGAGCAACGTGAAGGCTGGGGATGTGTGGCTGGACCACTCCGCCTCCCGGGTCGTGCTCAGCGATGTGTCCGCCAACTCTATGACCATCCGGTCTGACAGCCTGACGGCTTTGAGCCTCTACGGTCAAGGAACCATTGGCCGCTTGGTTTTGGCCGCCCGCACCGGTGATGCCGATCTGGAACTGCCGGAGACCTATTCCCTGGACACCCTGGTGGTGGGCGAGGGAACCGGTCAGGTATCCTTCTCCGGCGCTGCCTCCAACCTGGAGGTAACTGGGAACGGACGGACCATTCAGCTACACAGCTCCCTGGATGCCCTGGTGGTCTCAGGCAGTGACAACGTCATTTCGGTGGACCGGGGCTGCACCCTTGGCCAGATCACCATCCTTGGCACCGGCAACACCCTGAAGCTGGACGGCAAGGCCGACAGCCTCCTGCTGTCCGGGCGGGACAACACCGTAAGCGGAAGCGGCCGGGTGACGGACGTAACTCTGAATACCCGCTATTACACCCTCACAGTCTCGAAAAATTCTCTGACCAAATGGACAGGCTATGACATCAAAAATGTAGCCGTGGAGCTGGACGCCCCCGAAAAACTGGCTGCCGGTGAGCACCTGAAAGCCACCGCCCGCCTGACCGTTCCGGAGGAAGACCAGGGCAAGCTGTGTACCGGCGCCTGGTATCTCAACGGGGAATTGATGTCTGAGGAGCCCCTGATTTTGGGGAAGGGCGATGTGGTCTCCGACTTTGTGCCCAACTACACCCATGATCTGGACTTGGACGGCAAGGTGAAATTCGTCCTGACCTATGTCAACGGGGACGGCGATGCCTTCACCCAGGAGGCCACAGCCCCGGTAGCCTTGGAGACCTTCTCCGACCTGGGCCTGGCGGATGCGGAAATCCAGGTGAGCCTGCCAGACAGCCTGCCTGCCGGCGAGACCCTCACCGCCACCGCCACGGTGAAGACCCCCGAGGCGGGGCAGGTCTGCACAGGGCATTGGTATGTGGACGGGAAAGAAGTGGCCTCCGGCCCCCTGACCCTGGGCGGCACGCCGGCGACCCTGTCCTACCAGTATGAATATTACTATGGTATGCCCACCACCAGCACGGTTTCCTATCGCCTGACCTACACCACCCAGGATGGCAGAGCCCAGGAGGTCACCGGCCAGGCCCAGCTGGCGCTGGAAAACTTCCCGGATAACGGGATCGCCCACGCCACGGCCAGCCTCAACGGACCCGCGACCCTGGAAGCCGGCAAGACCCTGGAGGTCACCGCGAAGCTGAGCTACCCTGAGGCCGGAAAGGCCTGCACGGGAACCTGGTATGTGGACGGCGTCAAGGTGGCCACCCAGCCCATCCTGCTGGGAACGGACACCCCGAAGCTTTCCCACAAATACAAATACAGCGAAACGATGAAGTTGACCTCGGAGATCAAGTTTGTTCTCTCCTATACCACGGAGGACGGCCGCGCCCAGTCCGTCACGGCCACAAAGACCGTCAAGCTGAAAAACTATGATTACCTGTATTATCATGGGATCTCCGCGGAGGATGTGCTGAACACCGTCACCAGCCGCTATGCCGGTAACTACACCCTGGCCTGGGCCCAGAACCATGACTATAAACCTGAGATCAAAACTGCCTGGGTGAATCTGAAGGGCTATCAGAGCAGCAGCAAGTATCTGGTGTGGGTAAACCTGACCTATCAGCGGGTGAACATCTTTGAGGGGTCCAAGGGCAACTGGAAGCTCATCCGCACCTGCCTGTGCGGCTCGGGCACCAACGCCACGCCCACCATCCGCGGGGTCTTCACCACCTCCTACAAGCAGTCTGCCTGGAACTACGGTTCCTATTACTGCGGCCCTATCGTCCGGTTCTACGGTTCCTCCGGCTACGCCTTCCACTCCCGGCTGGAATACTGGCCCATGAATTCCGACCGGTATTATGACGCTCGGATCGGCTTCCCTGTGAGCCACGGCTGCCTGCGGATGTATAACGACGACATTTGGTGGATGTACAATAACATTCCCAACGGCACCACAGTGGTGGTTTATTGATGATCTTTTCTGCAAACCAAAACGCCCGGACAGTTGTCCGGGCGTTTTCCTGTCTGGAGCACGGCTTTATACTAGAACTTGATCAAAACTTTTCAAAAGGTTTTGATCGGGCGAAGCCCGTCAAGTTCTGCATGAGACGGCGCAGCGTGCCATCCCACGATGCGCGTGTGCGTAGCACACGGGTTTCTCGAGGAAAGGATTGCATCGAGAAACAGGATTACAGGCTTTGATCCATGCGCTGCACAGGCTTTTGCGAGACAAAGGTCTCAAACAAGCGGACCAGCATCTCCCAGGTGCTCTGGTCCAAAGCCCCTGTCTCAGGCAGCCCGGCGTGGCGCTGAAGCCAGCGGAGGTTTGCCGCGGTGCCCTCGTCCAGGACCCCGGTGGAGGGCGTGGCGGAGATTTCCTCCAGGGTGTCTGACAGGGCGCGGAACATCCCCTGGATGGGGTGAAGGACCGGAGCGGCCTGGCCGGGCTGAATGGGCTCACTCCCGGTGGGAAACAGGGCGATGGACCGGGGAGAAGACAACTGCTCATAGGCTTTGAGAAACTGCGCCATGATGGCGTCCCAGCTTTGGCGGTCCACTACGCCGGTCACAGGTAGGCCGGCCTGCTTTTGAAAGCGCATCACAGCCTCCAGCGTGGCCTCGTCAAACCGTCCCGTGGGGCGGAGAAAGGGGATGGTCCGGTCTACAAAGGAAATGGTGCGGAGCATCTCCTGTAGGGTGCTCACCGGTCCGCGGGAAAAGGCGGGGGGCAGGGTGGTCATGATGGGCTCCTTTCTTGGTCATTGTCTCCCAGCCTCAGGGGAAAGCCAGGGAACTGGCCGGGACGGTTGGCGAAATAGCTTTGCAGCTCCGTGGGAGAGACCTCACCGGAGGAGGGGCTTTGATAGGGGAAGAAATTGGGGTTTGTGAGCACGGTTTGGTCAATGCCGATGAACCGATCCACAATAACCGCCCAGGTGGCCTCATCCACCACGCCGGTCTGGGGCAGGCCGGCGTCCTGCTGCAGGGCCTGGACAGCGGCAAAGGTCTCATCCCCGAAAACGCCGTCGATGGTGAGAAAGGGAATGACCAGATAGAACTGAGACAGGATGGAGAGGAGGTATTGAAGGAGCAAAACGCTCTCCCCCTGCTGGCCATAGGTGATGGCTTCGTGATACTCAAAGCCAAGCTGGAAGTAGGTCTGGCCTTCGCTGGCCAGCTCGGACAGCCGCAGAATCCCGGTGTAAAGATGGACCATCATGTACCAGGTGGACTTTCCCACAACGCCGTCCACGGCCAGATTAAAGATATGCTGGAACTCCCGCACCGCGTCGTCGGTGGCGGGCCCGAAAATCCCGTCCACCGGCCAGACCTTGGGAATGGCGGGGTAAGCCACGGAGATGCGGTTGAGCATGATCTGGGCCACTCGCACCTCGGGGCTGACGTCCCCTTGGCGCAGAGGAGTGCCGGGGTAAGAATATTGAATGTCTTGCATGGGCGCGTTGGTCACCAGCTCAATGTTGTCGCCGTAGTAGTAGCGGAGAATCTGCACGGAGTTATTCCCCTGCTGGGCCAGGTTTTCGCTGCCCCACTGGGATAGGCCCTCACAGAAGGTGGTGGTGCCGTTACAAAAGCCGGCTGCCAGGGGCTCCACAAAGCCCTGGCGACGGATATACACGGTGAAGAGCTCATCCACCAGGGTGCTGATGTTCTCAAAGATATTCCTCCCTTTGATGAACCGCTGGTCATAGGCGGTAGTGTTGGTGATGTTAAAAGAATAGCCCTGGCTGGGGTAGAATTCCGTGTAGACCCGATTCAAGGCGAACGAGACCTGGGCCAAAATGTTGGCCCGGAGGGCGGCGGTGTGCCAGGTGGGATAGACCTCGCTGGAGGCCACGTTCTTGATGTACTCCTGGAAGGAGACGGTCACGTTTTCCGCGTCGCTGTCCGGCGTGCCCAGGTGCACGGTGATGTAGGTGGGAATATAGGGCGTTACAATAATCGGCATGAAACACCTCCTTGCTCACAGATCCTGTGGCGGAATATCCACGCGGTTGGCTGGGCGGCCGCCCGTGTTGGCCAGGGGAATCAGGGGCAGATTCTGAATGGTGGCTATGTTTGGGAAGATCTGCACATTCTGAATCAGCAAGAGCTGATAGCCCGCCCGCTCCACCCAGATATCGCACAGGGCGAAGGGCTCTGGCTGGCCGGGGGACTGGCTGCTCTGGGTATCTGGGGTTTCAATGGTGATGGGAAGGGTGTTGCCGCTGCGGTCGCTGGTTTGGATATTGACCAACTGCTGCCGTCCGTTTGAACTGTGCTGAACGATGGAGACGGCGGCGTCCTCCACGGGCAGTTCTCCGCGGCTGGTGAACACCCGGGTCATCAAGGTGCCGGAATAAGGCATGGAAACGACCTCCTTTCCTCCCAGTCTATGCCGGGGGCCGGTCCACCTTGTCTGTGGTGGGAGTCGATTGACATTTCAGGGGAGATACAGTACACTGAAATCAATTCAGTCCGCCCCAAAAACGGAGTGGGTGGAGGGAGGGCACCGAAATGAAGGTCACCTTTTTATATCACAGTTCTTTTTTGGTGGAACTGTCCCAATGTACTCTGCTCTTTGACTGGTACGGGGGCACGGTTCCGGCCTATGACAAAAGCAAGCCCCTGTATGTCTTTGCCAGCCACCACCACGGGGACCACTATTCCCCGGAAATCTTCTCGGCCTTTGGCATGGAAAACGTCTGGTACGTGCTGGGAAACTGCATCCGTCTGTCGGCAAAACGAAAGGCAGCGCTGTCTATTGACGATAGTCATGTGTTCCGCCTGGCCGCCGGACGAAGGCTGGAGCTGGGCGGACTTCAGATTGAGACCCTCCGCTCCACCGACGCCGGGGTGGCCTTTTGGGTCACCGCTGAGGGCAAGACCTTCTTTCATGCCGGGGACCTTCAGTGGTGGCACTGGGAGGAGGAGCCCAAGACCTGGAACGAGGAGATGGAGCGGGACTTCAAAAAGGAGTGCGCCAAAGTGGCGGGCCGCCGGGCTGACGTGGCCTTCCTGGTGCTGGACCCCCGTCAGGAGGACAGCTATTGGTGGGGCTTCGACTGGTGGATGCGCACCCTGGAGGTGGGCTGGGCCTTTCCCATGCACAGTTGGGAGGAGTATTGGATCATTAAGAAGTTTAAGAAGCACCCTTACAGCCGGCCCTACCGGGACCAGGTGATGGAGATTTTTTACAACGGACAGTCCTTTCAACTGGAGGAGGAAGAAATCCATGAGCAGCCATAAAATGTTTGCCATGTCCCTTGCCGCAGCCGATCTGCTTCCGATCGCCAATGTGGAAAAGAAGGGGAGGCCCCAGAAAGAGGGATATAACATGACCACGGAAACGATTTTGCGGAAGTGAGAGAGATGCCATGAAAGAAGAATGTCTGATTTGCAAAGGGCCCCTGGAGTATCTCATCCAGGACCAGAGCATGGAGTGCGCCATCTGCCACAAACGGGAGCGGAGCAAAACACGCTGTGTCAACGGGCACTATGTCTGCAACGACTGCCACACCAAGGGGATGGACAGCCTGTTTGGTCTGTGTTTGACGGAAACGAGCGCAGACCCCGTTGCCATTCTAGAGGGGATGATGGCCCAGCCCTTCTGCCACATGCACGGCCCGGAGCACCATGTGATGGTGGGGATGGCCCTGCTGACTGCCTACAAAAACGCCGGGGGAAGGCTCCAGTTGGAGCAGGCTCTGCACGAAATGTACCGCCGGGGAAAAGAAGTGCCCGGCGGGGCCTGTGGCTTTTGGGGGGCCTGCGGCGCGGGGATCAGCGCGGGGCAGTTTGTGGCCATTGCTACCCAGTCCACCCCCTTGGCGGGGGAGCCCTGGGGTCTCAGCAATCAGATGACTGCCAAAGCCTTAGAGGGCATTGGCCGGCTGGGCGGCCCCCGGTGCTGCAAGCGGGATTCCTACCTTTCCCTCCTTGCGGCCATTGACTTCGCCCGGGACCATCTGGGGGTGGAGATGGACCGTACCCAGCCCCGCTGCCGTCGTTCCGGCCAAAATAATCAGTGCCTTAAAACGAAATGTCCTTTTTACACAACGGGTCAAAACGACTGATTTTCCACTTTTTCTTGCATCAAAATACATAATATAGTATAATTGCCCTAAATTCCGGAAAACAAGGGGACGGAAACGCCCTGATTTGGAGGAAACGAGTATGAGAAAGTGCATTTTTCTGGTTGGGGGGCTCCTGCTTTTGCTGGCAGGCTGCGGTGCGGCGCCCCAGACCTCGGGCCAGACGTTGGAATCCATTGCGGCCTATCCTGAGACGATGAATTTAGCTGTCGGCACCAGCGACACCATTCAAGTGGTTCTGACCCCCTCAGACGCCTCAGATCAAAACCTGGTGTGGGCCAGCAGCAACCGGGCCGTGGCCACTGTGGATGAGCGGGGCATGGTTTCTGCGCTGTCTGAGGGAAGCTGCACGGTGACCATTGCCTCGAAGGAATACAGCAACATCTCCTGCCATGTGGAGGTCATCGTGGGAAAGGAGGGAGACTCCCAAACCACGAATACCGCCAGCACCGCCCCCTCGGAGAACTATGTCTCCTATGTGAAGGAAACCAATGCCGCTTCGGTCTACCCCACCTATTACCTGTCTGAGCGCGAAGTGGCGGCTATGGATGGGGAGCAGATCCAGTTTATTATCAATCAGATTTACGCCAAAAACGGCTATGTCTTCCGCACAGAGAGTATTCAGAACTATTTTAGCCGGATGCCCTGGTATGTGGCGGTATCCAACGACACCTCCCGGCTGCAGATGTCTTCCTTGGACCGGAGCAATCTGAACCTGCTGGTGCGGTATCGGGACAGCTCCTCTTCCCAGGGAAACACCTCCTCCCTGGGCTGGATGTGGACCCGCCACGCGGTGGACGGCGCACTGACGGCCAGCTATGTGAGGAACCTGTCTTCCTATGACATTCAGCTTCTGATTAACACCATCTACGCCAAGAACGGCTATATCTTTGAAACCGACAGCCTCCAGCTGATGTTCGAGGGCCAGCCCTGGTACCGGGGCCAGACCCGGGATACGGCGCAGCTGCAGTTCTCCTCTCTGGACCGGCAGAATTTGAACCTGCTGACCTCCTATCGTTGAGAACTGATCGATTATGACAAGCTATCGTGTGATCCCCATGGACATCTATCCCAGGCGGGCCCATTTTGACTATTTTCGGGGGATGGCCCAGCCCTATGCCGGCCTAACCGTTTCGGTAGAGATTACCCGCTTTTTGCAGAAGGTCCGAGAGACAGGAAGCCCTTTTTTCCTCTCCTTTCTCTATTGCGTCTCACGGGCGGCCAATCATGTGCCGGAGCTGCGCCAGAGAATCCGGGATGGGGAAATCGTGGAGTATGAAACCTGCTGTACCTCCCACACCGAGGCCAGGCCGGATGGCACCTATTGCTACTGCGTTCTGGACAGCGGCATGCCCTTTTCCGAATACCTCCCCCGTGCCCGCCGTGCCCAAGTGGAGGCCCGAGCCCAGGGAAGCCTGGAGGACGGAGAGGACGCGTTGTCCCTCTTCTTTGTCTCCTCTGTGCACTGGGTTAGCTACGACGCCATTGTCCAGCCCACGCCCTTTCCGGCGGACACCAACCCCCGCATCACCTGGGGCAAATACCGGCGGGAAGGGGAGAGGGTCCTTCTGCCGGTCTCTCTTCTCTGCCACCACGCCCTGGTGGACGGCCTGCATATGGGACGGTTTTATCAGCACTTAGAAACTGAGCTGACAAAATTTCCAGGAGAATAAATCAAAGATAACACCCCTTTTCCAATCCAGGATGTTGTGGAAAAGGGGTGTCTCTATGTCAATACGCCTCTTTAAACTTCCGCTCGTAAGCTTCTTTGAGGCTGTCCCGGAAGTCCGGGTGGGCGATCTCGATGAGGGACCGGGCCCGCTGGCGGAGGGTCTGTCCCCGGAGCTGGGCGATGCCGTATTCGGTGACTACGTAATGGGTTTCAAATCGGGAGAGCGTCACTGGTCGGCCGGCCTCAAACTGATCGACGATTCGGGAGGTCTTCCCGCCCATGGCGGTGGAGGGCATGGCAATGATCGATTTGCCGCCCTTGGAGAAGGAGGCGCCGCGGACAAAATCCACAAAGCCGCCGGCACCGCTGAAGATCACATCGGCGCTGATAGAATCGGCGGCCACCTGCCCGATCAGGTCCACACTGAGAGCAGAGTTCACGGAAACCACGTTGTCATTCTGGCCGATGACCCGGGGGTCATTGACATAGTTTACTGGAAAGATCTGAAGTTTTGGATTCATCCGGGCGTATTCGTAAAGGGGCTCTTGACCATAAAGGTAGGTGACCACGGAGATGCCTTTGTTGATGTTCTTTCGGGTGTTGTTGATGTTCCCCGCTTTCAACAGCCCCAAGGCTCCGTCGCACAGCATTTCCGAGTGGATCCCCAGGTCATTTTTCTCCCCCAGGAAGGAGAGAATGGCGTCGGGAATGGAGCCGATGCCCAGCTGGATACAGGCGCCGTCGTCAATGAGGCTGGCACAGTGCGCACCGATCTTCCGCTCGATTTCCCCAATGGGAATGGTGGGTCGGAGGAAGAGGGGTTCGTCACATTCCACAGCCAGGTCAATGTCGTCGATATGGACCTGGGTATCCCCATAGGTCCGGGGCATGTTGCGGTTGATCTGGGCGATCACCAGCTTGGCGCATTCGGTGATGCACTTGGTATAGTCCACCGTAACGCCATAGGAGCAGTAGCCCCGGTCATCAGGCGGGGAGAGGGTGATGAGAGCCACATCGATGGGAATGATCTTGTCGTAAAAAAGCCGGGGTGATTCCCCGAAAAGGTTGGGGGTGTAGTCAGCCCGGCCTTCGTTTACAGCCTTCCGGCTGCCCGGCCCGGCAAACAGGGAGTTATGCCAAAAGTGGCCGGCCATTTCCGGCCGGGTGTATTTGCAGGGCCCCAAGGCCAGCATGTGGCAGATCTCCACGTTTTCATAGGCCTGATAGTTCTCCAGCATGGCGTTGACCAGGGCCTGGGGCTCACCCACGCTGTGGGCCAAAGCCACCCGGTCTCCAGAGTGGATCGATTGAACGGCCTCTTGGGCGGTTACGAATTTTGCCATGACAATTCTCCTTCCGTTTATGCTGGCGGAGGTGCCCCGCCGCTGCGTCAAATGCAGTATAGCCGGCAGGAAAGTACAGTTTACAAGGGACTACACAGGGTAGGTATCTGACGGGAGGGGTGCCGCCAGTCAGATTTTCCATGTGATGTTCAAGCTGTCGCTTGTGGCGGCTATGGTGGTGATCATCAAATCCACCACACGCCGCT
>JALERU010000003.1 GCA_022764045.1 Clostridiales bacterium
ATATGGTCTGGCGGGCCCTGTTTGCCCTGTATTATGGGGACCTTCTCATGCTGCTCACTCACCAGACCCGGCCCTATGAGCGGGAGAAGGGGAGCACCGATACCTGCCGGGCGGCCTGGACCGAGCGGCTGGCCCAGGACCTGAAAACCGGCCGGGGGCTTACCTTGGGACGGATGAAGAAGAATTTCACCCGCATGGCTGCTGAGTTTGCCGCTATCCCCCGCATCGGCGGGCCGAAAAAGCGGGTGGGCCTTGTGGGGGAGCTGTATACCAAATACTGCGCCCTGGGCAACTGGGACATGGCGGCCTTTCTGGAGGAGGAGGGCTGCGAGGTGGCGGTGAACGGGTTTTCCTGGTACATCCTCTATTACGCCAGCAACCAGGTGGCGGGGAACACCGGCCCCCGCCGGGGCCTGTGGCGGCTGGCTATGGCCTGGGTGGCCGGGCTCCAGGGGGCCATGACAGAAGCCCTGGCCCGCCACGGCTTCCACAGCCTGCCCCCCTTCCCGGCCTTTCAGCGGGAGGCCGCCCGGTGGATGAGCCCCACCCTCCAAGTGGCCGACGGCTGGCTCATGGGGGCGGAGATCGCCGCCCATCTCCACGGGGGCTGCCGCCGGGTGTTGGCCATGCAGCCCTTTGGCTGTCTGCCCAACCACGTCTGCGGCCGGGGCCAATACGCCGCCCTGGCCCGGCGGCTGGGCCGGGGAAAGGTCATCAGCGTGGACATGGACGCCAGCAGCCCCCGCCTGCTGGTGTATAACCGGGTCAAGCTCCTTTTGGAGGGCCAGTGACCAAAACAGCAGCGCCTCTTGGATTTCCAAGAGGCGCTGCTTTTCATGGGGAGGTGGGATGCCGTCAGGCATCGGCCTCCCGCAGGATGAAGAGGTCCAGAAATTGCGCGTTTTTCACCACGTAAGCGGCCACGGAACCCAGCCGCCGGAGGGGGCCCCGGCTGGAGCGGGTCATGGCCAGGGCATCGAAGCCCTCTTCCTTGGCATACTGGACGATCTCCGGGCCGGGAGAACCCCGGAGCAGGACGGTTTCTACCTTCCAGCCCTCCAGCAGGCTGGCGAAGGTTTCCAGCTCCTGGGTACCCTTGCGGAGCTGGCGGTCCCGTTCAAACTGGCCGTCGATGTGCATCTGGTCGGGCAGAACCATCAGGAGGGTAAGCTCCACGTCCTGAAGGGGGTGCGTCTGCTTGATCATGTGAATGGTGCGCAGGCTGCGCGCGCTGCCGTCGATGGGTAATAGTATTTTTTTCATGGAATCCTACCTCCTATCTCATTGTCCGAGGTTACGTCTTCCTTATGGTTATATCATACAGCGTTATGTAACTTTTGTCAAATGAATTTTGAAAATTATTGAAAACTCGAGAAAAAACGGGGAAAGGCACATGTCCTTTCCCCGTAGTTGGTGTAGAGAGGGTATTATTTCTGGGTTTCCCGCATGATGAAGAGGTCCAGGAACTGGGCGTTTTTCACCACATAGGCGGCCACGGAGCCCAGTCTTTGCAGGGTGCCCCGGGTGGAGCGGGTCATGGCCAGGGCGTCGTAGGCTTTCTCCCGGGCAAACTGGACGATCTCCGGGCCGGGATTGCCCCGCAGGAGAACGGTTTTCACGGGCCAACCTTCCAGCAGCTGAGCGAAGGAGGTCAACTGTTGGGTGGCCTTTTGCTGGTCGCGATCCCGCTCCATGGACGTTTCAAAGGGGGTTTGATCCGGCAGGACCATCAGTAAGGTAATCTCCGTATCCCGGTTGGGGTAGAGATGTTTTACCATTTCGATGGTACGCAGGCTGCGGGTGCTTCCGTCAAGAGGCAACAACACTTTTTTCATAAAATCCGACCTCCGATCAATGAGACTGCATCTGGTCTCTTTTTCTATTCCAATTATACAACTAACCGTAAGATTTTGTCAATAATATTTGGTGAAATGTTAAAACAGGATGAGATCATCGCGCTGATTGCCCACGCCGGTGAGGACCCAAGCGCCGTCAGACTGGGTGGAATAGAAGCTGTAAACGGCCCGGGAATCGGGAGAGGTGACGGAGAGGCAGGACAGATTGCCCTGCTGGTCGTAGACCATGGTGTAGCAGATCTGACCGTAGGCCGCCAGCTCGGTGACCGCAGAGACCCGGCCCTGCTGGTCGTAGGTAAAGGTATACTGCGGGGAAACGTCGCCGTCCTGCACCCGGTCGATCTCCACCAACTGACCGTTGTCGTCATAGCGGTAGGTCAGCGCCTTTTCCTGTTCCGTGAGGGCGGCTTGCTGGGGAAGTTCGCTTCCGGCCTTGCAGTGGAACAGAATCCGGTCAGGGCCTCCCTGGATGGAGCCGGAGGTGGAGAAGGTCAGGACCCGCTGGGACTCCTCCCCCAGGCCGGGGGAGGTCACAGTGATTCTGCCGTCATAGCCGGGGCCGTAGGCCTGGACGGACACGGGCGCTACATCGGGGGCGGCCTGGTCCAGGTAGGCCTGGCAGAACCGGGAGAGGAGGACGGCCACCTCACCCCGGGTGGCCGGTTCTTGGGGGGAGACCCAAGGGAACATCACCTGGAAAGGATAGGCAGGGTTGGGATGCTCCACCAGCAGCAGACGGCCGGTGGCCCAGACCATCGCGTCATAGGACCACTGGCCTTCCGGGACCTGGTCGCTGTAGGGAAGGTCCAGCTGCGGTGTGGTGTCATAGTCCCGGACCTGGGCCCAGCGGTAGAAGATGGCGGCCAGCTCCTCCCGGGTGATGGCCCGGTCAGGGGCAAAGGTGGTGGGGGTGTCGCCGTTGACTGCGCCTGTCTGGGCGGCCCAATCCACAGCCTGGGTGTACCAGGCATCTTGGGGCACGTCGGTAAAGGGGCTGGCCTCCGTGGCTGCCGGCTCCCCGGCCAGCCGCCACAGGACGGTGACTGTCATGGCGCGGGTGAGGGTGGCCTCCCCCTGGAAGACGCCAGGGGCTACGCCGTTCATCAGGCCCCGTTCCGCCGTGTCCTGGGCGGCAAAGGCGTACCAGGTGGTGGGGGAAATGTCGGAAAAAGCGGGGTCGTCCGCGGCGCTGGCGGTGACAGAGAGGAGGGAGAGTGACAGGGTCAGGGCAAGAAAGAGGGATAAAATCCGTTTCATCGTAAGGTCTCCTTTGTGGGTTGATTGTTTTGGGACGGGAAAAACCAGGTTCCCTATGATTTCACAGCAAACAGGGGAAAGACAGGACGCCTTTCCCCTGAAAGAATTCTTTTTTGCGAGAGGCCAGAAACTCAGCCATCTTTCAGCACCGTGGTGGTGATAAAGGAGGCGTTGCTGACGATGTAGGTGGACACCGAGCCCAGCTTCTGGGTGGAGCCCCGGCTGGAACGGGTCATGAGGATAGAGTCGAACTTGCCCTCCTTGGCGAACTGGATGATCTCCGGGCCGGGCGTGCCAACGCGCAGGGCCACCTCTACTTTATGATCGGGGAGCATTCTGGCGAAGGATTTCAGCAGCTGGCGGGATTCCTCGGCGGCCTGGGGGTCCACGGTGATCTCCTCGTGGTCTTCCGGGGGCTGCACTTCGTCGTTCTCATCGGTGAGCTTGGAGGGACGGGGTACGGGGGTGACCAGGAGAATGGCGATCTCCGTGTCGTCAGGGGAGAAGGTCTGCTTCACCACCTGGATGGTGCGCAGGCTGCGGGGGCTTCCGTCGATGGGCAGTAGGATCTTCTTCATAAGGGTACCTCCAATCATACAGCGGGGGGGGGTGGCTCTGGTCGGTGGAACAAGGTGCGGGGACTGCGGTGGTTGGCGGGGATACGGCTTAATCGTCGCTTTCCTCCCGCATGACGATGACATCCAGGAAGGAGGCGTTGCGGACAATGTAGGTGGCCACGGAGCCCATCTTCCGCAGGGGGCCCCGGGAGGAGCGGGTCATAATAATCATATCGGCGCCCATTTCCTTGGCGTACTCCACGATCTCTACCCCGGGGGCGCTGCCCAGGAGGACCTGGGTTTTTACCTGGTATTCAGAGAGCATCTCGGCCACGGCCTCCAGCTCGGGCTGGGCCTTTTCCGCGTTGTGCTTGATCTCGTCCATGGAGTTGATGTAGAGCTGGGCGCTGACCACCTTGACGATGGTGATATCGCTGTCGGCAGGGGGGCAGGTCTGCTTCACCATTTCCACGGTGCGGATGCTGCGCTTGCTGCCGTCAACAGGTAACAGAATTTTTTTCATTGTGAGACCTCCTTGGTCATGGTTCCTTTTGTAATTTGATTTTACAACTAAAACAAAATAATGTCAAGGACAGGGGATAACTTTTGGAAAATCGACGAAATCCCTTTTGGGGCGGGCGGGGAAGGGGCAAAAAAAGATACCCTGGCGGGGCCAAGGTATCTTTTTGGGGTCATTTTCCGTGGATGATGGTATAGGCGTTGTGCATGGCCTCGATTTCCACCACCTGGTGGGCGCCGCCGGCCTCGCCGTCCAGGGTCCAGAGGAGGTCGTTGGCGGCGGTGATTTTCACCTTGGAGGTGGAGAAGGTGGTCATCATAGAGTTGAGGATGGAGGGGTCGGTTTTCAGCAGGGCTCGGCTGAATTCCTCGGCGTCCTTGGCATCCCGAACGGGGGAGATGAGGGTGACCTCCAGCAGCCCGTCGGAGAGGTCGGGGTTGCCGGGGGGGAAGTTGTCAAAGCGGCCCACGGTGGTGGTGTTGCTCACCATGCCGTAGAGGAAGTCCCCCTCAATCACCTGGTCCTCATACTCCACCTTGATGTGGTAGGGCTTGATGGTGAGCAGGTTTTTCATGGCCTCCAGCACATAGGCGTTGTAGCCCAGCAGGTTTTTGGCCTTTTGGGAGGTGGAGTAGGAGATCTCGGTGAGGGCCCCGAAGGCGGCCACATATAAAAAGCTCTTCCCGTTGAACCGGCCCAGGTCGTGGGTCTGGGGCACGCCGGTGACGGCGGTGGCGGCCAGGGCGGGCAGGTCGCCGGGGTCGGGGAGGTTCAGGTTTTTGGAAAAATCGTTGGTGGTGCCCACGGGGATGTAGCCGATGATGGGGGGCTGAGGCAGGCGGATGGCTCCGGAAATGGCCTCACTGAGGGTGCCGTCCCCGCCGGCCACCACCACCTGGTCAAAGTCCTCGCTCCAGCGGACGATGGCCTCCCCGGCGTCGCCCCGGTACTGGGTGGGGTAGGTGGAGACCAGGCAGTCCTGCTCGGTCATGGCGTTGATGATGTCGGATAGACTGCTCCAGGTCTTGTTTTTTCCCGCGTGGCGGTTATAGATAAAAAGGATGCGTTTCACGGTCTTTCCTCCTGATACAAGATAGGTCGAAGTCAATTCGGCGGTCCCTTGGCGGCCAGGGGGGCCAAGGGGAGTAAGAAAATTATAAACCCTCCCTTTTCCGTTGACAATAGGCACATTGACGGGATATACTGACATTCAGAAACGAACCCCGGCGATTTACAATATTTTCCACAGCATCCAGCCCTTGGAGCGCCGGGAGAGGAGGAAGCCCCCGTGAACAAAACCGAGCTGTTAGACAAATACGCCCGGGACGGCGACAGCCGCCTGCTCCTGGCCCGGGTGCTGGACCAGCAGCAGCGGGCCCACCAGCGGGGGATTCCCACCCACACGGGCTTCCTCTCCCCGGCAGAGCAGGCCGAGAGCGCCGATCTGCTCATGGCCGCCGCCCCCGGCCAGGGGATTTTGGCGGGGGGCTATCCCGACGCCGAGCGGAAGCTGTGGGCTTTCCTGCCCGACTGGCTGGAGGAGGAGGTCTGGCTGCTGGGGGAGGACTGCCCCCTGGCTGCCCTGGCGGTAAAGGCCCCGGCGGGGGCCGGCCTCACCCACCGGGATTATCTGGGCTCCCTCATGGGCCTGGGTCTCACCCGGGAGAAGATCGGGGATATCCTGCTCACCCAGGCGGGCGCCCAGGTGGTGGTGCTGCGGGAGACCCTGCCCATCCTCCTGTCCCAGTGGGAGAAAGCGGGGAAGTATCCTGTCACCCTCACCCCCATCCCCTTGGACCAGCTCACCCCTACCCCTGGCGAGCGGAAGGGGCTCCGGGTTACCGTGGCCTCGGCGCGGCTGGACGCGGTGGTGGCTGCGGGTTTTTCTATCCCCCGCAGCCGGGCCGCCGACCTGATCCGGGGCGGCCGGGTGATGGTGAACCACCGCCCCTGCGACAAGGCCGACAAGACGGTGGCAGCCGGAGACATCCTCACCTGCCGGGGCTTGGGGAAGTGCGTCCTCACCGCCGTGGGCGGGACCTCGAAACGAGGACGAATGATTTTAGAAATGGAACGGTATCTCTAAGGGATGCCGGGAAAGGAACCGATACCATGACCGAAGAACGCATCGCCCGGCTCAATGAGCTGGCCCGGAAGAGCAAGACCGTGGGTCTCACCCCCGAGGAAAAGGAGGAGCAGGCCCAGCTCCGCCAGGAGTACCTGGCCGCCATCCGCCAAAGCCTGGAAGCCCAGCTGGACAACGTTTACATCGTGGAGGAGGACGGCACCCAGACCAAGCTGAAGAAGAAGGGCCAGGGGCCTCTGTCTTGAGTGCTTTTGCGGGAAAGCGGTATAAAAATGCGAAAAACACCTGTTTTCTTTGGGAAAACGGGTGTTTTTTGTTGAGGAAGTGGGGGTTCTGTGGCGGGGGAGGAATGGAACCACCGGCGCAAGGTGGCAACGGGATTCCTCTATCCGCCGTCATTACCAAATCGCCCCCTCATCAGTCACCTTCGGTGCCAGCTTCCCCCCAAGGGGAAGCCTACGTGCTATGCTACGTTGTGGTTTTTGCTACGGTAGTTTTCTGCAAGTAAGCCCCACAGGTTTTGCCAATCGCCTTCCCCTGGGGGGAAGGTGGGCCGGCCGCAGGCCGGGTCGGATGAGGGCGGGCGTTGAGGATTCCTCGGCGTGGAAAATAGCCCCACCGGCCTAAGGTGGGAACGGTATTCCACGATCCTCCGTCACGACGAAATCGCCCCTCCATCCGTCAGCTGCGCTGACAGCTATGGTTTCAGGTGGCCTCGCATTAGATTGTATCGAACTGTCCGGAGGGAAGTATCCTTACCCTCCTCAACCTGCATCCTCCTCCAACCCCGGCTCTACCATGGCCAAAGCGCCCCCCAGGAGGGTGGTGTCCAGCCAGAGGGCCAGGTCGATGATCTTCTCCTCCCCCTCGTCCAGCACAGTGCACAGGAGAACATCCTCCCCCTCGGTCATGGCGATGAGGGGGACCCAGTGCCAGCTGTCCAGATTTTTCAGGGCCCCGTTGGAGAAGTTGAGAAAGGCCACCGGGCAGTCGGCGGACAGGGCCCGGGCGATGAAGTCCCGGCACTGGTCCGGGTCAGGCCGGCCGGGCCGGCGGGCGGGGACCTCCAAGATCCGGCCCCGGAGGACGCAGCCCCGGGACAGGGCGAAGCTCCGGCAGCCCAGCACCAGGCTCTCGGGCTGGTCCAGCCCCCGGGCGCCGGGGGTCACATAGCGCCAGACCTCCTCCATATAGGCCCGGAAGCCCGCCTGGACCTGCCCCGCCACCGGGGCCATGGGGGCCAGGGAGGGGTGGGCGGCGGCCAGATAGGACAGCAGGGTAGCGGCGGTGGTGGGGCCGCAGCCCGCCCGGCGCTGCCAGACGTCCCGGTACCAGTCCTGGGTGCCGCCGCGATACTGCTCCTCCTGGGGGCCGGTGATGGTGAAGAATTCCGGGTGGGTCAGGCTGTATGGCATGGGAGATCCTCCTTTTCCTACTAATTCCTGATGAAATGCTTTCATCAGGAATACGGCGCGTACCGCGCCTGGAATCAGCCCATAGGGCTGATTCTCCGTCTCATCTATTTCAAAAATTAAATTTTTTAATTGAGAAATAGTATCAAAGAATGCAGGGGGCGGAATGCTCCGCCCCCTGCTGTGGTTGGGTCATTGGATGGGCGGTCAGCCCTGGTTTTCGGGGTCGGCCATTCCCTTGGCCATCAGGTTCAGATAGCCCATGGAGTTTTCCACGGTGCTGGCCACATCCTCGTCGGTGAGGGTCCTCTTCACCTTGGCGGGGATGCCCACCACCAGGCTTTTGGGGGGCACGATGGTGCCGGCGCCCACCACGGCGCCCGCCCCGACGATGGAGCCCGCGCCGATGACGGCGTGGTCCAGCACCACGGCATTCATGCCGATGAGGGCTTTGTCCTCCACGGTGCAGCCGTGGAGAATGGCCCCGTGGCCCACGGTGACGTATTCGCCCACGGTGACGTGGTTGCCCTCGTCCCCGTGGAGGACGCAGTTGTCTTGGATGTTGCTGGCCTTGCCGATGGTGATGGACTCCTGGTCCGCCCGCAGGACGGCGTTGTACCAGATGTTGGCCTGCTCGCCAATGGTCACGTCCCCCCGGACCACGGCCCCGGGGGCCACCCAGGCGGTGGGATGGATCTTTGCCATGGAGCCCTCCTTACTTGGCCAGCACGCGGACTCGCAGGACGCCGGGGATGGCGGCGATGGCGGCAGAATCCACGTCGGCGTCGGTGTCCAGCAGGTAGTAGGCATACTCACCCCGGGTGTTGGAGGCGGAGGCCACAGCGGGCACAGCGGCGGCAATGGCGGCGGCGTCCGCCCCCTTGGCGATGACGCAGACCCGGTTCTTGGCGGCCCGGGCCATGGTCAGCACGGGGAGGTTCACGGAGTTGACGATGTTGCCGTTGTCCAGGTAGTCCTTCACCTGGCGGGCGGCCATCATGGCGCAGTTGTCTTCGCTCTCGGGGGTGGAGGCGCCCAGGTGGGGGATGGCTACCACGCCCTCAATGGCGGCGGTGTCGCTGTTGGGGAAGTCGGTGACATAGGCGGCGCACTTGCCGGAGGCCATGGCGGCCTTCAGGGCCTCGGTGTCCACCAGCTCGCCCCGGGCCAGGTTCACGATGCGCACGCCGTCCTTCATGGCGGCGAAGGCGGCCTCGTTGATGGTCCCCTTGGTGTCGGGGGTCATGGGCAGGTGGAGGGAGATATAGTCAGCCTTGGCATAGAGCTCGTCCAGGGTGGCGACGATCTCCGCGCCGGGCTTCAGGTTCAGGGCGTTCTTAACGGAGAGATAGGGGTCATAGCCCACGATCTTCATGCCCAGGCTCTCAGCGGCGTTGGCTACCAGCACGCCGATGGCGCCCAGGCCCACCACGCCCAGGGTCTTGCCCTGGATCTCGGGGCCCACATAGGCGGACTTGCCCTTTTCCACCACGGCGGCCACGTCGGCGCCGGCGGCGGACTGCTCCTTCACCCAGGTGATGCCCTGGGAGATTTTCCGGGAGGCCAGCAGCAGGGCGGCGATGGTGAGCTCCTTCACGCCGTTGGCGTTGGCGCCGGGGGTGTTGAAGACCACCACGCCGGCGTCGGCGGCGCGGTCCAGGGGGATGTTGTTGACCCCGGCGCCAGCCCGGGCGATGCACTGGAGCTCGGCGGGGAAGTCATAGTCGTGGAGCTTGGCGGAGCGGACGAGAATGGCGTCCTCGTGCTCCATGGTGTCGCTGATCTCGAAGCGGTCGTCCAGTTCGGCCAGGCCGATCTTGGAGATCTTATTCATGGTTTTCACATGATACATGGAAAAACAGTCCTTTCAATGTTTGGTTGGGGGGCGGCCCCGGAGGGGCCGGGATGGGCGTAGGAGCAGGCTGCTCCGTGAGGGCGCCTGGGACGCGCTAAGAGCCGGGCTGCGCCCGGTTGCTCGCTTCCATGGCGCCTGCGGCCCTCTCATTGGCAGGCCGTCTATGGCGCGCCTGCCGGCTCAGCGCGCGGGGGCGTGGGTGGGTCTATTACTAACGCCGTGAGGCCCTCAAGGCTCGCCCTCATCCGACCCGGCCCCTACGGGTCCGGCCCACCTTCCCCCCCAGGGGAAGGCGCTGGCGGGCCCTGAACGATATCCTTTCCCTTTACGGAAGGCTTCCCCTCGGGGGGAAGCTGTCAGCGCAGCTGACTGATGAGGGGGCGATGTGGAGTATCAATGGGTAGAAGGATACCGTTGCCACCTCCCCCTAAAAGCGTCGCAGACTTCCGCCGCCCGCAGGCGGCGGAACAAAACCCAATCATTTTTTCGCCGGCTCCGCCGGTGAAAAAATTCCTCTCAGCCCGAGCGTGCCTGGCTCCGCCAGGCGCGGGTCGGGCTGCTATCCCCTAAAATTGAGAGCCCAGCGCAGCGGGTCTCAATTTTCTTTATCAAATTTCTGGATAAACTCGCACAGCTTCTCCACACCCTCAACAGGCATAGCGTTGTAGATGGAAGCGCGCATCCCGCCCACGGAGCGGTGGCCCTTCAGGTTGGTGAAGCCCTGCTTCACAGACTCGGCCACGAACTTGGCGTCCAGGTCGTCGTTGCCGGTGCGGAAGGTGACGTTCATAAAGGAACGGGAGCCCTTCTCAGCGGCCACGGTGAAGAGCTTGGAGTTGTCCAGCACGTCATAGAGCATGTTGGCCTTGTGGATGTTGACCTTCTCCACGGCGGTCAGACCGCCCACGCTCTCCACCCAGTCGCAGACCAGGCCGAGGATGTAGATGGGCCAGCAGGGGGGCGTGTTGTACATGGAGTCCTTGTCGATCATGTTTTTGTAGTTCATGATGGCGGGGGTGATGGGCATCTCGTGGCCGGCCAGCTCTTCCTTGATGATGACGATGGTCAGACCAGCGGGGGCCAGGTTCTTCTGGGCGCCGGCGTAGATGATGCCGTACTTGCTCACGTCGATGGGGCGGGACATGATGTCGGAGGACATGTCGCAGACCAGGGGCACGGAGCCGGTCTCGGGGACATACTGCCACTGGGTACCCTCGATGGTGTTGTTGGAGCAGTAGTGGAAGTAGGAGGCGTCGGGGGAGAGGGTGAGCTGATCCTGGGAGGGGATGTAGGTCCACTTGCGGTCCTCGGAGGAAGCGGCCACCACGGCCTCGCCGTACTTCTTGGCTTCCTTGTGGGCGTTGTTGGCGAAGTTGCCGGTGCGGGCGTAGTCGGCCTTGCCGGTCTTGCCCATCAGGTTCAGGGGGACCATTGCGAACTGCATGGTGGCGCCGCCCTGGAGGAAGAGGACCTTGTAGCCCTCGGGCACACCCAGCAGCTTGCGGAACTTGGCCTGGGTGTCGTCAAAGATCTTCTGGAAAACCTTGGACCGGTGGCTCATTTCCATCACGGACATACCGGAGCCGCCGTAGTTGGTGATCTCCGCGCCAGCCCGCTGGAGAACCTCCAGAGGCAGCATGGAAGGACCTGCAGAAAAGTTAAAAACGCGATCGTTTGCCATAAGAGAAAACCCCTTTCTAATGTTAGGCGATTGACTCCTTGCTATGAAGCGGCGGCGCTAATCACCCATTTTGTCTATTATATCCGCCTGAACCGAAACCGTCAAGCAGAAGGCGGGGCTTTTGGGGAAATTTGGGAGGAAGGAAAAAACCCAGGGCACGGCGGTGCACCGCGCCCTGAGGCAAAAGAAAGGCGGCGGCCCAACCGGGCCGCCGCCGAAAAGCTTCGCAGAATTTCTTCCGCCGCAGCGGAAGAAAGGGAATCAAATCATTTTTTTGCTGGCTTTGCCAGTAAAAAAATTCTTCTCAGTCCGAGCGTGCCAGCTCCGCTGGCGCGGTTCGGACTGCAATCCCCCAAATTTTGGAGCCCAGCGAAGCGGGTCCAAAATTTCTTACCTTAGCACTTCTCAAAGATCGCAGCAACACCCAGGCCGCCGCCGATGCACAGGGTAGCCAGACCCTTCTTGGCGTCGTCTCTCTTCATCATCTCGTGGAGCAGGGTGACGATGATACGAGCGCCGGAGCAGCCCACGGGGTGGCCGATGGCGATGGCGCCGCCGTTGACGTTGACCTTGGACATATCGAACTCCAGCTCACGAGCCACAGCGATGGACTGAGCGGCGAAAGCCTCGTTGGCCTCGATCAGGTCCAGATCCTTGATGGTCAGGCCGGCCTTCTCCATGGCCTGGCGGGAAGCAGGGATGGGGCCGGTGCCCATGATCTTGGGATCGACGCCGCCCTGGCCCCAGGAAACCACCTTGAACAGGGGCTTCAGGCCATACTTGTCCACGGCGTCCTTGGAAGCCAGGATGATGGCGGCAGCGCCGTCGTTGATGCCGGAAGCGTTGCCGGCGGTGACGCGCTTGATGCCGATGTTGTCGGCGGAGGGGGTCATGTGGGTGGCTTCGAAGGTCATGTCAACCTTCTCCACGGTGTTGTCGTCGGAGTTGGCGAAAGCGCCCTTCAGGCCGGCCAGCTTCTCCAGGGTGGTCTCACGGGGATCTTCGTCGGTGTCGAAGACGAACTCCTTCTTCTTCTGCTTCACGGTGACGGGCACGATCTCATCCTTGAAGCGGCCGGACTTGATGGCGGCCATGGCCTTTGCCTGGGAGTTTGCGCCGAACTCATCCAGCTCCTGGCGGGTGATGCCCCAGATGTCGCAGATGTTCTCAGCGGTGGTGCCCATGTGATAGTTGTTATAAGCGTCCCACAGGCCGTCCTTGATCATGGTGTCGATGATCTGGGTGTGGCCCATACGAGCGCCCCAACGGTTGGTGGGGATGGCATAGGGGGCAGCGGACATGTTCTCGGTGCCGCCGCACATGACCATGTCGGCGTCGCCGGCCTGGATGGCGCGGGAGCCCTCGATGACGGACTTCAGGCCGGAGCCGCAGACCATGCTGACGGTGTAAGCGGGCACCTTCAGGGGGATGCCGGCCTTGACAGCGCACTGACGGGCCACGTTCTGGCCCTGGGCGGCGGACAGGACGTTGCCGAACATCACTTCGTCCAGCCACTCGCCCTTGACGTTGCCGCGCTTGAGGGCCTCGGCGATGACGGTGGCGCCCAGGTCAGCAGCGGGGATGTCCTTCAGGGAGCCGCCGAACTTGCCGACGGCGGTACGGCAGGAACTGATAACATAAACTTCTCTCATGGTAGATCGTACCTCCAAAAAAATTTACAAGGTAAGCATAAAGCATACATTTACCGCAACATTATACTTGCCGCGCCTGCAAAAATCAACTGTATTTTTGAAAAAAACCGTGGTTTTTCAATATTTTCCGGTGGACGGCGGAAAGAGGCCGCCACAGGAACGGGAGGAAGGGGGACTGCCCTCTCACCCCAGCGCCCGGCCCACAGCCCGCCGGGCGGTTTTCGCTGCCAGCCTCAGGAGAACCGCCACCACCAGGGACAGGAAAAAGGTGGCGGCAAAGAGGAGGAGCATGCCGGACATCCCCGCGGAAAACCGGGGGAAGGGGCGGAGAAAATAGAGGACCAGCACGTGGTTGTAATAGATCCCCATGGAGTGGGCGGAGAGAAACCTGGTCAGGCCCTCTGCCGCCGCCCAGCGGCCCAGCCCCTGCCACACCGCCAGGGCGCACAGAAAGACCAGGGGGGTGACAAACAGCAGGGCGGGCTTCACCGCGTGGATGGCGCCGGTGTGCTTGGCGTCGGCTACATATAGAATCAGGGTGACCGCCCCGGTGGCCAGCAGGGCGGGGGCGGTCCGGCCGCAGAAGGAAGACAGTGTTTCCAGCCGGGCCGGGGTCAGGCACATCCCCGCCACGAAATAAAAGCTCCAGGTGGGGAAGAGGAGCCACAGGTAGGAATTGGAACAGGCCGGCAGGACCCCGGCGAACTGCCAGTAAAAGCCCCCCTGGCACACCAGGCTCAGGGCCAGGCTCCACACAAAGCACTGGCCCGGGGCCCGGTCCACCCACTTTTTCAGCAGGGGGTAGAGGAGATAACACTGGAGGATGATGGGGATAAAATAGAGCTGGGCCGCAGGTTCTCCGGTGAGCAAGACGGTGAGAACCCGCCGGGGGTCCCCCAACTGCCCGGCCAAAACCGCCGGGTCAAAGCTGCAGTTTCGCAGCCAATAGACCAGGCACCAGAAGAGGTAGGGGGGCAGGATTCGCTTGGCCCGGTCCTTATAAAAAGCCGGCCAGGAGAGGTCCTTTTGCCCCAGGCCCAGGGAGAGCCCCGAAAGAAAGAGAAACAGGGGCACGCAGAACCGGGCGGCCTGGTTGAGGAAAAAGGCCAGGTTGATCCCCCAGAGGGTCGCGCCGCTCTCGGCGTTTACATAGGTGCTGGTCACATGGATCAGGATGACGGCCACCATGGCGATGACCCGGGCAAAGTCCACGCTGGACAGGCGGGTGGCGGTGGGCACAGACATAGAAACTCCTTTCGGGGGTTACGGGGCGGTGGGCTCCGCCCCCTGGAAGTCGGCCAGGACGATGCCCGCCAGCTTCAGCACGTTGTCCCCTTTTTTCAGGCGCAGAGCCAGATAGGGCTTTTCCCCGGCGTTGAAGAGCAGGCGGCCCTTGTATTTTTCCAGGCCGCACACCGCCGCCACCCGGGCAAAGTCGGGCTTGGGCAGGGATAGGCGGAGGGAGCCCTCTTTCTGGGCCAGCTCCGTGATCCCCAGGCTGGCGGCCCGGGCCCGGAGCAGGGCGATAGCAATGAGGTTCGTGACCCCCACGGGGGGATCGCCGTAGCGGTCGATGAGCTCGTCGGTGATGTCGTCCCCCTCCTCCTGGGTGCGCACCCGGGCGATGCGGCGGTAGAGGTCCATCCGCTGCTCGGGGGCGGAGATATACCCGTCGGGGATGGCGGCGGGGACGGAGAAGTCGGCGGTGCAGTGGGTCTGCTGGGCCGGGGCCTTGCCCTGCTCCTCCAGCACGGCCTCCTCCAGCAGGCGGAGGTAGAGGTCGTAGCCCACGCTCATGAGGAACCCCGACTGCTCGGGCCCCAGCAGGTTTCCGGCCCCCCGGATCTCCAGATCCCGCATGGCGATCTTAAAGCCCGAGCCGAAGGCGGCGTACTCCCGGATGGCGGACAGCCGCTTGGACTGGTCCTCGGTGAGGACCTTGCTGGGCCGGTAGGTGAGATAGGCCGAGGCCCGGCGGGTGGACCGGCCCACCCGGCCCCGGAGCTGGTGGAGCTGGGCCAGGCCGAAGGTCTCGGCGTTTTCGATGATGAGGGTGTTCACGTTGGGCAGGTCAATGCCCGTCTCGATGATGGTGGTGCAGACCAGGATGTCCAGTTCCCCGTCGGTCATCTGGCTCATGATGTCCCCCAGCTGCTCCTGGTCCATCTTCCCGTGGGCGGTGGCGATGCGGGCCTCCTCCCCCACCAGGGTGCGGAGCTTGGCGGCGGTGCGGTCGATGGTCTCGGTGCGGTTGTGGAGGTAGTAGACCTGGCCGCCCCGGTCCAGCTCCCGGCGGATGGCGTCGGCCAGGACCCCCCAGTCGTGCTCCAGCACATAGGTCTGGACGGGCTGTCGGTTGGTGGGGGGCTGCTCCAGGGTGGACATGTCCCGCAGGCCCGACAGGGCCATGTTCAGGGTGCGGGGGATGGGGGTGGCGGAGAGGGTGAGGACGTCCACCTGGCTGGTGAGCTTTTTCAGCTTCTCCTTGTGGCCCACCCCGAAGCGCTGCTCCTCGTCCACCACCAGAAGCCCTAAGTCCTGAAAGCGGATGTCCTTGCCTAGGAGCTTGTGGGTGCCGATGAGCAGGTCCACTGCCCCCGCCGCCGTCCGGCGGAGGATGTCCCGGGTCTGGGCGGCGGTGCGGAAGCGGGAGATCATCTCGATCTCCACCGGGAAGTGGGCGAAGCGTTTTAAGGCGGTCATGTAATGCTGCTGGGCCAGCACCGTGGTGGGCACCAGCATGGCGGCCTGCTTCCCCTCCAGCACGCACTTCATGATGGCCCGGAAGGCCACCTCGGTCTTGCCGTAGCCCACGTCGCCGCAGAGGAGGCGGTCCATGGGGACGGGCTTTTCCATGTCGGCCTTGATCTCCGCCGCGCAGCGGAGCTGGTCATCGGTCTCGGGGTAGGGGAAGAGGGCCTCGAAATCCTTCTGCCAGGGGGTGTCCGGCTGGAAGGCGTGGCCTGCCAGCCGCTGGCGCTGGGCGTAGAGCTGGATGAGGCCCTTGGCCATGTCCTTGGCGGCCTTTTTGGCTTTGGATTTGGACTTTTCCCACTCGGCGCCCCCCAGCTTGGACAGGCGCTTACGCTGGGGGTCGTCCCCGCCGCCGATGTATTTGGCTACCAGGTCCAGTTGGAGGGCGGGGACATACAGGGTGTCGGCCCCGGCGAACTGGAGCTTGATGTAGTCCCGGTCGGACCCATCCACCGACATTTTCACCATCCCCACAAACCGGCCGATGCCGTGGTGCTCGTGGACCACCAGGTCCCCGGGGGCCAGGTCGGTGAAGGACTCCAGCCGCTGGCGGGTGGTGGAGTCCCCCTTGGGACGCCGGGTCCGGGCCTTCCGGGGGGGCAGGGCCTCCCCCTCGGCCAAGACGGCGAACTTACCGTCGGGGTAGTCAAAGCCCGCCGACAGCCCTCCCACGGCGATGGTGATCCGGCCGGGCTCGGGGAGTTCATGCAGGCCCTCGTCCACGGCGGCATAGACCTTCTTCTCCCGGAGCATGGCCTGGAGGGAGTCGGCCTTCCGCCGGCTGGAGGTGAGGACCACCACGGCGAAGTCCTCCTTTTGATACTGCCGCAGGTCCTCGGTGAGAGCCTCAAAGCTAATCCCATACCCCGCCAGCTGCCGGGCGGTGAGGGAGAGCAGAAAGGCCGGCGGCACCGGAAGGCCGCCGGTGGTGAAGGAGTCGAAGTAAAGGAGGGGCCTGGGGGCTAGGCCGGCGCACAAGGCCTCAAAGGTCTGGGCAAACACGGGGTTCTTGGCGGTGAGCAGCCCCTGCTCCAGCAGAGCCGTCACGTCCTCCCCCAACTGCCAGAGGTAGTTTTTGGCCCGCTCGGCCACCCTTGGGGTGTCGCAGAGCCCCACCAGGGCGTCTTGGGGCAGGAAGTCTGCCGGGGTGGTCACTTGGTCGTAGACCACGGGCAGGGCCAGGTCGGGGGGGCCGATGATTTCTTCTCCCTTGGGAGAGATCACCTCCCCGGCGGGGAGGAGGGTGCAGGTCTCCCGCTGGGCGGTCCGCCGCTGGGTGACGGGGTCGAAGAGCCCCATGGAGTCAATTTCATCCCCCCAGAACTCCATGCGGACGGGGAGGTCCAGGCCGGGGGAGAAGACGTCCAAAATGCCCCCCCGCAGGGCAAACTGCCCCACCCCCTCCACCTGGTCACAGCGGGTATAGCCCGCCCGGACCAGGAAGTCGGTGAGGTTCTCCAGTTGGCAGACCTCCCCCAGGCTCAGCTGCCGGCAGGCGCCGGAGAAGACCGCCGGGGGCATGGTCCGCTGGAGCAGGCCCTCGATGGTGGCCACCAGCACCGGGCAGTCCCCACGGCGGAGCCGGGCCAGCAGCTCCAGCCGCTGGTGCTCCCACTGGCGGGAGGAGGCGCCGGGATGGAAGAGAAAATCCCGGCCGGGGAGCACAGGGACCTCCCTGCCGGTGAGTACCCCCAGGTCCCCGGCCAGCCGCCGGGCCTCCCCGTCGTCGGGGGCCACCAGCACCAGGGGGCGGCCGGTGGCCCGGTGGAGGGCGGCGGCCACATGGGCGCGGTGGACCGCCGCCAGACCGGACAGGGCCAGGGGGCTTTTGCCTTGGTCCAGGGCGGTTTGGAGGCGGGTGTAGTCCCCCAGGCGGAATAAAAATTCTGTTAGGATGGGGTTGGGCATGGGGGATCTCCTTTCGCTTTTTTTGTGGGTGGGGGTGGAAACTTGCTGCGGTGGAAGGTGGTAACGGGATTCTTCTACCCGCCGGTACTCCACATCGCCCCCTCATCAGTCACCTTCGGTGCCAGCTTCCCCCCGAGGGGAAGTCTGCGTGCTATGCTACGTTGGGGTGATTGCTACGGTATTTTTCTAAATAAGCGTACAGGGTTTGCCAATCGCCTTCCCCTGGGGGGGAAGGTGGGCCGGCCGGAGGCCGGGTCGGATGAGGGCGTGCGTTAAGGGTTCCACGGCGTGGGTAATAGACCCACCGGCCCAAGGTGGCAACGGGATTCCTCTACCCGCCGTTACTACACATCGCCCCCTCATCAGTCACCTTCGGTGCCAGCTTCCCCCCAAGGGGAAGCCTACGTGCTTAGCTATGTTGGGGTGATTACTACGGTATTTTTCTATATAAACCCTACAGGGTTTGCCAATCGCCTTCCCCTGGGGGGGGAAGGTGGGCCGGCCGGAGGCCGGGTCGGATGAGGGCGTGCGTTGAGGATTCCATGGCGTTGGTAATAGCCCCGCCAACGCCCCCCTGAAGGGTATCTGCCCGCCCGGCGATGCGCGCCCGCAGGCGCCATGGAAGGGAGCAGCCCGGCTCTTAGCGAGGCCCAGGCCCCCTTCACCCATTAAACTTCGCCATCGCCTGGTCCACGCCCTTCTCCAGCAGGCAAGCCACCGCGTCGGCGGCCCGGGAGATGGCGTCTTCCATGACCTTCTTGTCCTGCCCGGTGAATTTCCCCAGCACCCAGTCGGCCATATCGCTGTCGGGATGGGGCTTTCCCCCCACCCCCACCTTGATCCGGGGGAACTGGTCGGTGCCCAGGTGGGCGATGATGTTTTTCAGCCCGTTGTGCCCCCCGGCGGACCCGCTCCGGCGGACCCGGAGCTTCCCCTGGGGCAGGGCCACGTCGTCGGAGATCACCAGCACCCGCTCCGGGGGGATCTTGTAAAACCGGGCCGCCTGGCCCACGGCCTCGCCGGAGAGATTCATATAGGTGGTGGGCTTCATCAGCAGCACCGACTGCCCCCCGATGGAGGCGGTGTTGGTCAGGGCCTTGTGTTTCAGCCGCTGCACGGGGATGTTCTCCCGCTCCGCCAGCTCGTCAACCACCAAAAAACCCATATTGTGCCGGGTCCACTCATACTTGGGTCCAGGATTCCCCAGCCCCACCACCAGCCACGTCACCGGGCCGGTACGCTTGCCAAAAAACATATTCCATCAACCTCAAAAAATAGTAGTCGTTGCAGGCAATGATTATATCATCCCACCAAACCCAAAAGCAACCCAAAAAAGCCTCCGCCACCCAAAGATGACGGAAGCTTTTTCAACAAAGGGAACTAAGGGTCAAAGCATCAAAGCGTCGCAGACTTTTCCCGCCCGCAGGCGGGGAAATAAATTCCAATCATTTTTTCGCCGGCTCCGCCGGTGAAAAAATACTTCTCAGCCCGAGAGTGCCGGCTTTGCCGGCGCGGGTCGGGCTGCAATCCCCAAAATTGGAAGCCCAGCGAAGCGGGTTCCAATTTTCTTACACAAACAGCCGGGAAACAGAATCCTCGTGATAGATGAAGCTGATGGCGTCGGCCAGCATGGGGGCGGAGGAGAGGTACTTAATCTTATCGGACTTAAGGCCATCCTTCATGGGGATGGTGTCCAGGAAGAGGACTTCCTTGATGACGCTGTCCTCAATCCGCTGGATGGCAGGGCCGGAGAGGACGCCGTGGGAGGCGCAGGCATAGACCTCGGTCGCCCCGCCGATCTCCACCAGGGCCTTGGCGGCGCCGCAGAGGGAGCCGGCGGTGTCCACCATGTCGTCCAGGAGGATGACCCGCTTGTCCTTCACGTCGCCGATGATGCTCATCACCTCGGACATGTTGGCCTTCTGGCGGCGCTTGTCCACGATGGCCATGGTCATGCCCAGCTTCTGGGCAAAGGCACGGGCCCGGGCCACGGAGCCCACGTCGGGGGAGACCACCATGGTGTGCTCGATGTCGTCGCCGAAGCGGGACTTGAAGTAATCTACAAACAAGGGGCTGCCCAGGAGGTTATCCACCGGGATGTCGAAAAAGCCCTGGATCTGGGCAGCGTGGAGGTCCATGGTCAGCACCCGGTCGGCGCCGGCGGAGGTGAGCATGTTGGCCACCAGCTTGGCGGAGATGGGGTCGCGGGGCTTGGCCTTGCGGTCCTGCCGGGCGTAGCCGAAGTAGGGGATCACGGCGGTGATGCGGCCGGCGGAGGCCCGCTTGAAGGCGTCGATCATCACCAGAAGTTCCATCAGGTTGTCGTTGACCGGGGAGCAGGTGGACTGGACCACGAACACGTCGGAGCCGCGGACGGATTCATAGATGGAGACGAAGCACTCCCCGTCGGAGAATGTGCCGCACTCCAGGTCGCCAAGGGGCAGACGGAGCTCCTTGCAGATGGCTTGGGCCAGGGCGCGGTTAGAATTTCCGCTGAAGATTTTCAGATCCTTGCCATGTGAAATCATCGTAACATCCCTCTCGATTCATAATAATAAATTTTCTTTTCTTCACGATGTCTTTCCCCGCCACCACCGGGCGGGACCGGTTGTCTGGAGCTATTATAACAAATCGAAGGAAAGATTGCACCCATTTTCGGTGATTTTTTCAGGAAAAAAAGCCGGGGGATTTTGCAGGATTTTTTGCAAATTGGCCAGGGGGCAAGGTTTTCTCTGGGCCGGAAGGAAGGAAATGCCAGAAGGGAGTTGTCAGATGGAGCCGGCCATGGTACAATATGGAACAATAGTTGCCGAAAACTATGGTCTGCGGCAGAGCCTCTTGGGGGCTGTGCCCGGCAAACAGTACCAAAGGAGACTTTTATGATGAAAAACACAATGCGCCGCGTGCTGGGGGCCACCCTGTCCCTGGTGATGGCCCTGGGCCTGCTCAGTGGCTGCAGCAGTTCCTACGATCCTGTGCAAGAGGTGATGGGCTACAAGGGTTCCACCGTCCTGCTCACCGCCGACGGAAACGACATCACCGCCGAGGAGTATTTCTTCTGGCTGGCCAACCAGATGGACCAGGCCGCCAACTACTTCTCCATGATGGGCCTGGAGACCGACTGGAGCATGGAGATGGGCGACACCACCGCCGGCGAAAGCCTGAAGGAGGCCGCCCAGAACTACGCCGTCCTCTATTCCATGGTGGCTGCCAAGGGCGAGGAGAACGGCTACACCTACACCAAGGAGGATAAGGAAGCCTATCAGGAAGACCTGGCCAAGGCCAAGGAGCAGCTGGGGGGCGACGAGGCCTATGAAAAGCACCTGAAGAGCCTGTGCATCAGCGAAAAGGGCTTTGAAAAGGTCAGCTCCGTCAGCTATATCTACAACCACATGGCCAGCGGCATGTTCCAGGAGGGCAAGGAAAACGCCCCCACCGCCGAGGACCTGACGAAGTACGCCGAGGAAAACGACATCCTGGCCGCCAAGCACATCCTCCTCCTCACCACCGACGCCACCACCGGCCAGCCCCTGCCCCAGGAGGAGATCGACCAGAAGAAGGCCAAGGCCGAGGACCTGCTGGCCCAGCTCCAGGCGGTCACCGACCCGGCCCAACTGGAGGCCAAATTTGACGAGCTGATGCGGGCCAACAGCGAGGACACCGGCCTGGCAGACAACCCCAACGGCTACGCCTTCACCAGTGGCAAGATGGTGGAGGAGTTTGAAACCGCCACCCGAGCCCTGGAGCCCGGCCAGATCAGCGACATTGTGGAGAGCTCCTATGGCTACCACATCATCCTGCGCCTGGACCCCGCCACCGCCGAGCCCGTCCGTCTCCAGTGGAGCGACGCCCAGCTCCAGAGCATGATGGATCAGTGGGTGGAGGAGGCCGAGGTGACCACCACCGAGACCTACGACAACCTGGATGTGGGCGAGTTCTATGACAAGCTCACCGAATACCGGGCCTCCCTGGAGCCCCAGGAGGACCAGGAGGATGCCGCTACCCCGGAGGACTCCACCGGGGAAGACACCCAGAACCAGGGTGACGCCTCCGGCGACACCCCCCAGGACGCCGCCGCCGGCACCCAGAGCCAAGACAAGCAGGAGGCGGGTGACGCCTCCGGCGACGGGGGCGGAGAAGAAACCCCTGCGGAGTAATCCGGCTATGCAGATCAAACCCGGCCCCCTTGTTGGGGGGCCGGGTTTTTGCTGTCCTGGAGAGCAGTATAGGATGGAAAAATTTTCCGCCCCGTCCACAAAGCGACAGAATCATACCGCCCTTTTCGGTATCCTGAAATCAAAACCAAGGACAACCGGAAAGGAAGCGCGAAATCCATGGACCACACATTTCACAGCGGCACTCTGCGACAGGTGCTGGAAACACTGGAAACCGACCAGGAAACCGGGCTGCGCCCGGAGGAGGGGGCCCGTCGGCTGGCGGAGCACGGCGAGAACCGCCTGGAGGAGGCCAAGGAGACGGGGTATCTCCGCCGGGTGCTGGGGCAGTTGAAAGACCCCATGATTCTGGTCCTGCTGGCGGCGGCGGCTCTGTCCTTCTTCGCCGGGGGCGGGCGGGACTGGTTGGACGCGGTGATTATCCTACTCATCGTCGTCTTTAACACCGTCATCTCCGTCTCCCAGGAGGACAACGCCCGGAAGGCCCTGGAGGCCCTGCGGAAGCTCTCGGCCCCCAAGGCCCGGGTGATCCGGGATGGGGTGGAGCGCCGCCTGGAGAGCGCCCAGCTGGTGCCCGGGGACATCATCCTGCTGGAGGCGGGGGACTATGTCCCCGCCGATGGGCGGATTTTGTGGGAGGCCGGCCTCCAGGCAGACGAGTCGGCCATGACGGGGGAGTCCCTCCCCGTCCATAAGCGCGGGGGGAGCGGCCTGCCCCAGGACACACCCCTGGCCGAGCGGAAAAACATGGTCATCGGCGGCACCGTCATCACCGGGGGCCGGGGCCGGGTGGTGGTCACCGCCACGGGCATGGACACGGAGATGGGGAAGATCGCCGGCCTCCTCCTCCGCCAGGCCCAGGGGGAGACCCCCCTCCAGCGGAAGATGGGGGAAGTGTCCAAGGTCCTCTCCCTGGTCTGCGTGGGGGTGTGCGCGGTGATGTTCGGGGTGGGGATGCTCCAGCACCGGGACATTTTGGACATGTTCCTCACGGCGGTGGCCCTGGCGGTGGCCGCCATCCCCGAGGGGCTGCCCGCCATCGTCACCATCGTTCTGGCCATGGGGGTGGGGCGGATGGCCCGGCAAAACGCCATCATCAAGCGTCTGCCCGCCGTGGAGACCCTGGGCTGCGCCTCGGTGATCTGCTCGGACAAGACAGGGACCCTTACCAAGAACCAGATGACGGTGCTGGAGGTCTGGACCCCCGTGCCCGGCCGCCAGAGCCAGGCCCTTACCCTGGGGACCCTCTGCGGGGACGCCAAGGAGGGGCCCGGGGGCTATGTGGGTGACCCCACCGAGACCGCCATCGCCCAGAAGGCCCGGGAGGAGGGGCTGGAAAAGGCCCGGCTGGAGCGGGACATGCCCCGCCGGGGAGAGGCTCCCTTCGACTCGGTTCGCAAGCGCATGGCCACCTGCCACGCCCTCCCCGCCGGGGGGTGCCTCATCGCTGTGAAGGGAGCCCCCGAGGCCGTCCTGGCCCGGTGCACCCAGGTCCTGGGCCACGACGGCCCCCGGACCATGACCGAGGGGGACCGGCGGCGGATCTTAGGGGTGGGCGGCGACCTGGCGGCCAAGGCCCTCCGGGTTCTGGCGGTGGCCCAGCGGAAGCAGGGGGGCGTCCCCCCGTCCTTTGAGTCCCGGGAGCTGGAACGGGACCTGACCTTCGTAGGGCTCATCGGCATGATGGACCCGCCCCGGCCGGAGGTCCGGGGGGCCGTGGACCGGTGCGCCGCCGCCGGCATCCGCCCGGTGATGATCACCGGGGACCACAAGGACACCGCCGTGGCCATCGCCCGGGACCTGAACCTCTTCCGGCCCGGGGACAAGGCCATCGACGGGGCGGGGCTGGACTTCCTCCCCCAGAAGACCCTGGAGGAGGAGGTCGAGACCTTCTCGGTCTACGCCCGGGTGACCCCCGAACACAAGCTGCGCATCGTCCAGGCCTGGCAAAAAAAGGGCCACGTGGTAGCCATGACCGGGGACGGGGTCAACGATGCCCCCGCCCTGAAGGCCGCCGACATCGGCTGCGCCATGGGCAAGACGGGCACTGACGTGGCCAAGGGGGCGGCGGACATGATCCTCACCGACGACAACTTCGCCACCGTGGTGGCGGCGGTGGAGCAGGGCCGGGGGATTTACGCCAACATCCGCAAGGCCATCCACTACTTACTCTCCTGCAACATCGGGGAAATTTTGACCATCTTCCTGGCCACCGTCCTCCCCTTCCCCCACGCCCCCCTGAGCCCGGTGCAGCTTTTGTGGCTGAACCTGGTCACCGACTCCCTGCCCGCCCTGGCCCTGGGGATGGAACCGGTGGAGAAGGAAGTGATGGACCAGCCGCCCCGGGGGAAACAGGAACCCCTATTTTCCAAAGCCTTCTCCCTCCGCCTGGCCTGGCAGGGGGTAATGGTGGGAGGGCTTACCCTTCTGGCCTACGGCCTGGGACTGCGGCTGACCCACGATTACGCTGTGGCCAACACCATGGCCTTTGCCACCCTGACCCTGAGCCAGCTCTTCCACGCCTTTGACGTGCGCAGCGAGGAGACCTCCCTGTTCCACCTGGGGATCTTCTCCAACCCGGCCATGAACAAGGCCTTCCTGGCGGGAATCGCCCTCCAGGGGCTGGTCCTTCTGGCCCCGCCGCTGCAAGGGGCTTTCTCCGTGGTCCCCATGGCCCTGAACCAGTGGGGAATCGTCCTGGGCCTGGCCCTGACGCCCCTGGTGGTGTGTGAGGTGGAGAAAGCCATCCGCCACGCCCGGAGAAAGAAGCCGGAGCATGTTCAGGAGGAGACGCCGGCGTATCGGTAAACGTGTGACACCCCCAGCCGCGGAGGCTGGGGGTGTTGGTGTGTGTGGGGGGATGGCGTTCTATTTACTGATATTCTGGATCGCCCCCTCATCAGTCACCTGCGCTGACAGCTATGGTTTAAGGTGGCTTCCCCTTGGGGGGATTGCTACGGTAGTTTTCTACATAAGCCTTCCAGGGCTTGTCAACGCCTTCCCCTGGGGGGGAAGGTGGGCCGGCGGAACGCCGGGTCGGATGAGGGCGAGCGCTGAGGATTCCACAGCGTAGGTCATAGAGGCACCGGCGTAAGGCGGCTACGATATTCCTCTATCCCCCGTCACTACGAAATCGCCCCCTCATCAGTCGCCTTCGCTGACAGCGTCCCCCGGCCCGGGAAATGGACGGTTGCCTCCGTTACTTCCCTCCCGCCTGCTTGACCGGAATGGTCAGGTCGCCGATGGTGATGCTTTCGATGGTGTCCAGGGGGATGATTTTTTCAAAGAGGAAAGTCTGGATGGACCGACTTGTGGAAGGGGCTATCCCGGTAGCGCCGGCAGGGAAGAGAAAGACTGTGGTTCCATCGGTAAGGTTCAAACAATAATCGAGCTCAAAGGGAGCGCTCCACAGTTCAAGCTCCAACCACCGGTCAAAGTCTTGCTCTGTGGCTTGGGCGTGATAACGCTTGGAGAGGGAAGCGGTGTCCACGGTGTAGTCGAAGTCAAGGTGAAGGGCTATGGGAGAGAGCTGGATTTCTCGGAGGGTGCCGGTGAGGGAAACCTTATGGTAAGTCTCCGTGTGGAAGGTTTGGCCCGCGGGCAGGTCGATGGCGGCGCCTTTGTAGTCGAGGTCAAAGGAGAGGGACCAGGTCCCTTCCACCAGAGGGATATCCCGCTCTATGATCCCGCCGTCTGGATCCTGTTCGCTTTGGGGTGTTCTTGTGCTGTACCATTCGTGGGAATAGAGATCTTCAAAGGTGATATCGATAGAGCAGGTAGGGGGCTTGCAGCCAGGGACGGTGAAAGCGAAGGTCTGCATGAAGTAGAGAACGGTGTCGTCTACCTGGAAATCCGCAAATTCCAAGTCCTTCCCCAAGAAAATGCACGCGGGGAGTTTTGCGTTTGGGTCGAGAATCTGCTCTGAGAAGGTGTTTTCCTCAAACATCAGCGTGTTGTCCCCGTTGGAGACGTTTTTGGTGTCCTCCGTCTGGGGCAGCACAGGCTGTCCGTCCTCCCGGTACATGGAGTAGAAAATATAAAGGGTGTGCGCATCCCCCATCACCCCTTCCGCCGAAATGGTCACGCCATCACAAGTGGCGCTGGTCCCCAGGGGCCGGGTGATGGTTTCAATGGTCTTTGTCTGCGCGGGAGAAGCCCCCAGCATCTCGGAAAATCCCTCAATGACCGCCTGCAAGGCCCCCGAGGCGCAGGCGGCGCACAGGGCTGCGGCGAGCACCGCCGCTGCCAACAGGGACACCCGTTTCCGGCGGGGGGTCCGGCGTTTTGGCTCCGCGCTGGCGGCCAGGAGAGTCGCTACCATGGCCGCCTTCTGCTCCGGGGTGAACCGCAAATCCTTCATCTGGTCATGGTACGATCTCATGGATATCCCTCGCTTTCTAAAAAGGTTTTCAGTTGGGCCCGCCCCCGGCTGAGCTGGCTGTTCACCGCCGCCGGGCTGCGGCCCAGGAGCTGGGCGATCTCCTTGGCGGAGTAACCCTCGTAATAATGCAGGTAGATCACCGCCCGGTACTTGGGGGGCAGCAGGTTCACCGCGGCCAGCAGGCTGCCCTCCTGGGGCTCCGGGGCGGGGACGTGGGCGGCGGCGTCCATGGCCACGGTGGTTTTGCGCCAGTGGCTTTTCAGCAGGTCCTTGCAGGTGTTCACGGTGGTGCGGATGATCCAAGCTTTCTCATGGTCCCGGGAGGCGAAGGCCGGGGCCTTTTCCAGGAGCTTGAGAAAGACGGTCTGGCAGATGTCCTGGGCGTCCTGGGTGTGGCTGAGATAGGTGTAGCTCAGGCGGAGGATCAGGTCGGCGTAAGTCTCCACCAGCCGCTCCGCTTCCTGGCGGTCCAAGGGTGGCCTCATGTCGATCACTTCCTTTGCGTTGGTCTGGAAAAGGGGGTTCTACTGGGAATACGATTGAGAAGGGGGAAATCTTTCGCGAAAGGGGAAATTTTTTGAAAAAAGGAGAAAAAAGGCTGCCGCATGGTCGCGACAGCCTTTTTTGAGAGGGCCCGAGGGCTTATTGATCCAAGTAGTAATAGTCGGTGAAGCTCCCTTTTACCTGCCCGCCGTCGGCCTCGGTGGCGGTGTAAGTAAAGGTGAAGGCCAGCAGGGGATAGGTCTTCCCGCTGCCGTCGGTGTAGTGGTCGGTGGCGGCGGCTTCGGCGGCTTCCTCGTCGTAGGTGACCTCCACATAGCCAAAGCCCCCGGCGGTGTGGCCGATGGAGGCCAGATAGGCGGTGACGGCCTCGGGGGTGGTCACCTGGAGGGTCTGGCAGGCCAGGCCGTTGACGGTGACCTTGTCCAGCTTGAAGGAGGTGAAGGAGGCGGGGCTGCCCGCCACGGGGTAGAAGAGGAAGGAGGCGAAGTCTTCCTTAAAGAGCAGGGCGTCATAGTCCCAGATGACCACGGTGCTGCCGGTGATGGCCCCCGAGGCCAGCAGGTCCTGGAGAAGGGTCTTGTCCTGGCCCTTTTTCAGGCCGTACAGGGCGTTGGCGGACACGTCGGCGGCATCGGCCCGGAGGAAGGTGGTGGTCTGGGCGTTGTACTGGCCCTGGGTGATCCCCAGCTTGTCCGTCAGCCGCCAGGAGGCATTCCAGGTGAAGTCCACGCCGTCTTGATAGCCCAGGGCCCGGAGCAGGAAGGTGAGAAACTGGGCGGCGGACACCGGAGAAGAGGAGCCAAAGAGGGTGGGGGCCATGCCGTTGGCGTAGCCCTGGGCGTAGGCGTAGCCCACATAGGGCTTGGCCCAGTCGGGCACGTCGGTAAAGGGGGTGGTCCAGGATTTGCTCTGGGCCTCGGCCTCCTTCCCCAGCAGGCGGACCAGGATGGTTACAGCCTCGGCCCGGGTGGGGGCCCGGTCCAGGTCAAACTGGGGGGAGCCGTCGGGGTTAACCCCGGCGCCCCGGAAGAGGCCCAGGTTATACAGCAGGGTGGCGGAATCCTGGGCGCCCACCGGCGCGGCAGCCGCCGGCACGGCCAGGGCAAAGGTCAGTGCCACCGCCAAGCACAGGGAGATCAGTTTCTGTTTCATATCGATTCCTTTCCTATGTCAGCCCCAGGAACGGGGCGGGAAAACGCGACAGGAGTTTTACTTATTCTACCATATGAGACGGCCAAGCGCAAGCGGAGCTTGTTTCCAGGCGGGCTGGCCCGCTCCCGGCCCTTCCGTGACAGGAAGACAGGCACACCTTTTCCCCCTGCGCAATAGAATGGGATACCAGGCGCCGGAGACTCTTGGTTTACGGCAGCGCTGGCCACGGGTGTTTTGCCTGCCCGGGCTGTGACGAACCGAAGGGACCCGTCATAGTATGAGAAGGCAAGAGCGCCAGTCTGATGAAGTCAGAGGAGGTAATACCATGAATGAAAGGGTTGTACCCGGGCCCGTGCAGGACAGCTGCGGTATCCGGGAGGCCGTGTGTATCCATACGAAGAAAATTTATGACAGCTGTCGGGATAAAGACTGCATCGAAGACCTGCGAGTGTATCCCACCCGGGCGTCTCAGGCGGTGATTGACCGGGCGCTGAGTGTGCGGGGAGGCCGGGCGGAGCTGCTGCAGGCTTACATCGACGTGGAGCCCGCCAGCTACAACCGGGGGTTTTTCAGCGTTGACATCCGGTACTATTACCGGATCACCGCCGAGGCCTTTGTGGGGGGCTCCCGGCCGGCTGAGATCAGCGGGCTGGCGGTCTTTGACAAGCGGGTCCTGCTCTTCGGCAGCGAGGGCAACGCCAAGATCTTCAGCTCCCGCTATCGTCCTGAGGGGGATGACAGCCAGCTCATGAGCCGAAGCAATCTTCCCGAGGCGGTGGTGGAGGCGGTGGACCCCATCGTCCTGAGCCTGAAGCTCATCGACCCCTGCGACTTTACCTGCCCGCCCCCCTGCCCCCCGCCTGGGAACCCCTGCAATCCCTGCCCTCCGCCTCCTCCCCCTCCCTGTGGGTGCTGCGCGGAGAACGAGCTGACGGAGATTCCCCCCAGCATCAGCGCCTGCTTCGACTGCGAGCTGGCCTTCGACGGGGGCTGCCGGCGGCTGTACGTGACCCTGGGGCAGTTCTCCATGGTCCGGCTGGAGCGGGATTCCCAGTTGCTCATCCCCATGTACGACTACTGCATGCCCACACGGGAGTGCGCCGGCGGCGACGAGGACGGGGATGACGATCCCTGCGAGATCTTCCGCCAGATCCGCTTCCCCGTGGGCGAGTTCTTCCCTCCCAGCACCCTGCCGGGGATGGAGGACGAAGAGACCTGCGGCGCCAGCTCCAGCTGCTGCCGCTGAGAGGCGGAACCGTAAAAAAGAGACGGGACAACTGTTGTCCCGTCTCTTTTCCGTATCGGGGGCTTTTCCGGTACGGCAAAAAATTTTTTGGCCAAATTTCGCCAGGGGTGTACAAAAACGTCCCCGTAGAGGGGGTGTTCCTCCTATTATGAAACCACATGAGAGGAGGGAGCGAGATGTATGTAACCTGGCAGAGCATCCTCACCGCCGGGGCGGTGGCGTCGGCGGTGGCGGCGCTGGCGGGGACCTACAACCGGGTCTACCGCTGGACCCTGCGCCAACGGGAGCAGGATGAGGAGCTGCGGGCCATCCGCCAGGAGAACACCCTGCTGACCTACGGGGTCTTGGCCTGTCTCAAGGGCCTGGCGGAGCAGGGCTGCGACGGGCCGGTCCACGAGGCCATCGTCAAGATTGAAACTAGCCTGAACCTTCGGGCGCACAGAGAGAAAGGGGAGTCTTTATGAGCAAAAAAAGAAAACAGTGGTGGAAAGCCGCCGGCGTCCGGGCCCTGAAAACCGTCGCCCAGACAGCCATCGGCTGCATCGGGGCCGCGGTGGCTCTGAGCGATGTGAACTGGCCTCTGGTGGCCTCCGCCGCCCTGCTAGCCGGCATCGTCAGCCTGCTCACCAGCGTGGCGGGCTTGCCGGAGATCAAAGAGGAAGGAGCAAACTGAGGGAAAACAGCCGCCCCGTGATCGGGGCGGCTGAAATTGACAGGGTTCGACGGAATATGGCAAGAGAAACCCACCCCCTAAGGGGCCGGAAAGGCGCTACGCAAAACGGCAGGCGGTTCCTTTTTGGAAAAAAGCCTTGTCCTTTTCCGGAAAACTGGATATAATAGAAAGATACAAAATCTGTGGAAAATAGAAAGGAGTGGCGGGCGATGAGCCGGACAGGGTTTATCCATGACAAGCTGGACATTAAGTTTCTGGTGCTGTATCTGATGGCCCGGGTAGCTTCGCCGGTGGACTTCGCCACCCTGGCGGACCTGACCTTTTGTGACGACGGGGTAGAGTATTTTGACTTTGCCGAGTCGGTGGCCGAGCTGGTGGCCACCGAGCATTTGAGCCTGGAAGGGGACCGCTACACCATCACCGAGAAGGGGCGGAGAAACGGAAAGGTCTGTGAAAGCAGCCTGGCCTTTTCTGTGCGCCGGAAGTGCGATAGAAATCTGGCCCGGGTCAACGGCGTCCTCCGCCGGGACGCCCAGGTGCGCTCGGAGATCCTGCCCCGGGAGGACGAAGGGGTGACCCTCCGCCTGATTCTGGACGACGACAAGGGGAACATTATGACCCTGGACATGCTCACGGTGTCCGAGGAGCAAGCGGGGCAGCTGGCGGAGAAGTTCCGGGCCCAGCCGGAGAAGCTGTATCACAGCATTCTTCAGGCGCTGCTGGAAAACGAGGAGGAATAATACTATTTCCTGATAAAAAGATCATTTGATCTTTTTATTGCAACGCTACGCGCTGCAGCGCCTATAGCGCCAGGAAAAGTATTGACAACATCCCTGGCGGCGATGCCGCTGGGCCGCTTACGCGGCCCTAATAAAACGATTTGATCGTTTTATTAGGGATTATTAGTATAAGTTCTGCTGGAAAGCAAAAAGGGGCGGTGCAATCAAACAGGATTGTAAAAATGGTTTTTGGGAAACGGTGTAGCTTCGGCTGTGCCGTTTCTTTGTTTTGCGGGCCATTGGGCAAAGATGGGGAGAGTATTCCCGCAAGGGCATAGGAACGATCCCTCTGCGGTTCCCTGCGCCTCTTTGACTTGCCTGGGGTGTGGCCATAAACTGCCGATTGACTTTTTAGTATCATAATGATAATATTTTCGCATATCGAACCAGGAGGGAAAGAGATGACAGATAAACTCATGGATTGCATTACCAACCCGGTAAAATGTAAATTGCTGCTTGAAATACAGTCTCAAGGGAAGGCGACGGCGAAACAGCTTGCTGATATTTATCATGATATTCCACAGGCTACATTATATCGGCATCTGAAAAAAATGTTGAACGACGGGATCTTACAGGTGATAGAAGAAACACAGGTCCGTGGCACCGTGGAAAAAACCTATGCGCTTGCACTGGATGTCAATGACAAAATGGAAACCATGCTGGAGGAAAATTCCGGGGAACTTTATATGCAGTATTTCATGCAGTATATCCTTGGATTTGCAAAACAGTTTCAACGCTACTGCCAATCTCCGGGCATCCAGATCAAAGAGGATATGACGGGATTTTCCCTTTCTCCCCTTTATCTATCCGATGAAGAATTGACAGACCTTGTCACCAGTATTTCGCAGATCATCGGCGCAGTCAAGCAGAATGAGCCAAAGCCGAACCGCAAGCTGCGAACGATTGGCGTAATCATATCTCCGGCTGAAAAAATGGACGCCTGAAATTGCCGCCCCAAAGCAGGGGCGGTATCTATTGACTTTTTGTTATCAATATGATAATATTACCGATATGATAGAATGTGCCACGCATAACTGAAAGGAGGAAAAATGATGGATCGTTTGCTTGGAATCTTGCCTTTGCTTATCCCCGTTTTCGTCGTGGATATTGCACTTGCAGTAGCAGCAGTAGCACATATTTTAAGACACCCGCACTACCGTTTTGGCAATCAAACGATGTGGCTTGTGGTTGCCATAGCCTTATGGCTTTTTGGGCCGATGATCTATTTTGTTTTTGGAAAGGGGGAGGACGAATGAATGTTCTTACCATACAGAATTTGTCAAAGAGTTTTGGAAAGCAAAAGATCATAGACAACCTAACCATGACCGTACCGGAGGGAAGTGTTTTCGGTTTGATCGGGCAAAATGGAGCGGGAAAAACCACGATTATGAAAATGGTGTTGGGGCTCTTGCAGCCAGACAGCGGAAAAATCCATGTGTGCAACGAATCTGTCTGTTTCGGTCAGACGAAAACAAATCAATACATTGGATATTTGCCGGATGTACCAGAGTTCTATAACTATATGTCGCCGTCACAGTATCTTCGGCTTTGCGGCGAGGTGATTGGCATCTCAAAAGCTGAAACAGAACGACGGGGGCAGAAACTTCTCTCTCTTGTCGGATTGAGCGGTGTCACAAAACAAATCGGCGGTTTTTCTCGCGGCATGAAGCAGCGCCTTGGAATTGCACAGGCATTGCTTACACAGCCCAAACTACTGATTTGTGACGAACCAACAAGTGCCCTTGACCCGGTAGGAAGAAAAGACATGTTAGACATTCTTTGTAAAATCAGGGGCACCACAACGGTTTTGTTTTCTACGCATATTCTTTCAGATGTGGAGCGCATTTGCGACCACGTTGCAGTTCTGAATGAGGGGAAAATTGCTGTCTGCGGCACCCTTGCAGAAATCAAGGCATTGCATGGACATGACAGCTTACGTTTGGCGTTCTCTACGGATAACGAATTGCAGGTCTTCAAGGAGCAGGAAACCGTAAAACCGTTTTTATGGAATGCGGAGGAAACCAACAGGGAGATTATTTTCCACAGCCGGAATATGGAAAAAGTGCAACAGTCTCTGTTTCGTGTCCTTGGGGAAACAGACATTTGCCCTGTAAAAATGGAGAGGATGGAACCCTCCCTGGAACGTCTCTTTTTGGAGGTGGTAAAATGAGCGGCTATCTTGCTTTTGTGAAAAAAGAATTGATAGAGAACATAAAAAACCATCGTTTTCTGATCCTATTTGCGGTCTTTCTGATTTTCGGCATAGCAAGCGCATTCCTCGCAAAATTTACGCCGGAAATTTTATCCGCTTTAGCGGCAAATGTGGAAATGAGTTCAGAACCCGTTGCGTTGGACGCATGGAAGCAGTTTTACAAAAACAGTTCCGGCGTTGGATTTAGCGCGTTTATTATTCTATTTGGAAGCTGCCTGTCCAGCGAATATTCCAAAGGGACGTTAGTTCTCATGGTGACAAAAGGGTTGTCGCGCAAAGCTGTCATTCTGGCAAAATATACCGTTGCAGCTGTACTCATGACAGTGAGCTATTGGATTAGCTATGCTGCAACTTATGGATGCACAGCGTTTTTGTGGAATAATGCGGCGCCTCCGAATGTTGCCTTGGCAGCGTTTGCGCTTTGGATCATCGGTTTTCTGTATTTAAGTGTTTTGATGGTCGGCTGTGTTATCTTCAATCAAACCTTTACCAGCATACTTTTTACAGGAGGGACGATAGCCCTTATCTCTTTCCTTGGTATTGTTGACCCGATTGCTAAATTCAGCCCGTTTATCTTGACAACTCAAAATGTCGATTTGATTTCTGGCACAGCAGCCCCGTCGGATTTTATCATACCTGCATTGCTTTCAATTACGATATCCGTTTTGGGGTTGCTGCTTGCAACGAAACTCTTTAACAAGAAACAGCTATAGGCGGAAGCAAAATCAGCATACAATCCCTCTTGGATCGTATGCTGATTTCGATTGCAGGAAGAAAGTTGCTCCCTCAGAACAGGGGGGAGAACAGCCGGTAGACGGTCTGCATCACCCGGCGGAAGAGGGGGAGGGTACGGCAGTCATCCAGGGTGATCTCCTGGCAAGTTTCCAGGGTGTTCAGGAAGTCATCTCGGACGGCCAGGACGGCGGGGTCGCCGCAGAGCCAGACGCCGTTTTCAAACTGAAGATAGAAGCTCCGGTAATCCAGGTTGCAGCTGCCCACCGAGGCGTAGAGATCGTCGGCCACCACCGTTTTGCTGTGGAGAAAACCGGGGGAGAACTCATAGACCCGGATGCCCGCCTCCAGCAGGGTGGGGTAGTTGGACTGGGTGACGGCGAAGACCACCTTTTTGTCGGGGATGTGGGGGAGCATCAGGCGCACATCCACCCCCGAGCGGGCGGCGGTGCACAGGGCGGAGGTGATGGTCTCGTCGATGGACAGGTAGGGAGTGGTGAGATAAAGGTACCGCTTGGCCTTGGTGATCATTTGGAGATGGAGATCGGCGCAGACGGTGTCGGCGGGATTGGGGGTGTCGGTGTAGGGAATGACCACGCCGCCGGTGGAATTGACCGGAGGCAGGGCCTGGGGCCGGAAGAGGCGGAAGTCGGACCGGGGGTTCTGGTGGTCCCACATGGTCAGAAAGAAGACCGACAGGCTCCACACGGCCTCCCCCCGCAGGCGGAGGGCGTTGTCCTTCCAATAGCCGAAGCGCTCTTTTCGGTCCACATACTCGTCGGCCATGTTCAGGCCGCTGACGAAGCCGGTGACCCCGTCGATGGAACAAATCTTCCGGTGGTCCCGGTTGTTTTGGTGGATGGAGAGGATGGGGGTCAGGGGCTGAAAAACCCGGCAGAGAATCCCCCGGGCGTGGAGCTGGTCGGGGTAGTTTGTGGGGAGGGTGGCGGCGGAGCCCACCCCGTCGTAGATCACCCGCACGTCCACCCCCTGGGCGGCCTTCCGGGTGAGAATCTCCAGCACCTCGGACCACATGGAGCCCTCGGCGATGATGAAATATTCCAGGAAGATATAGTCCTTGGCCTCCTCCAAAGCGGCCAGAAAGGCGGGGAAAAAGGCCTCGCCGGTGGAGAAATAGGTGGTCTCCGTGTTGACATAGGCCGGGCACAGGGCGGTGCGCTCCAGGTACCAGGCCTGCTGCAGGGCGTCGGGGCCGTAGCGCATCAGGTCTGTGGTGGACAGCCGGGAGGACAGCTGGCTTTTCAGGGTCCGCCGTGTCTCCTGGCGGTGATAGTGGGGCTTGCGGGCGCCCCCCAGGATGATGAACATCACCCCGCCGATGAGGGGGACCAGGAGGATGGGGACGATCCAAGCCATCTTATAGGCCAGCCTGGATTTTCTGGTGGAGACAAACAGGGCTACCACCAGGCTCACCAGCACGCAGATCCAATAAAAGTAGACGAAATGCTGGGAAGAGTGGACCAGCAGCGCCACATAGACGCCGAATTGAAGCACGATACTCAGGGCCACCAGAATCATCCGCTGGACGTGGGGGGAGAAGGTGCTGTGAACTTTTTGCTGCACTCGTTTCATAAAAAGGTTCCTTTGGGCGGAGAGAAAATCATTTGACCACCACGTTGGCCTCTCCCAGCAGCTCCTTGAGCTCCTGGAGCAGGGCGGGGTGGAGGAGGCACCGGGCCCCCAGCCGGCGCTTGGAATCGGCCAGGTAGAGGACAACCGGCTGCTCCCCGGGGAAGAGGACGAAGAGGTTGCGCACCCGCTGGAGCAGGGGGTCGTCCTCCCGGTCAAAGCGGAGGTAGAGCTTTCCGGGCACCACCCCCGCCGGGGCCTCGGGCACCTGGGTGAGGGGGGTCACCCGGTCGCACATGAGCTGGGGGGCCTTTTCATCCCGCACGGAGATGCGGCCCTCCACCAGCAGGGGCATGTTGGCCTGGAGGTAGCGTCCGCTCTCCTCCAAAACCCGGGCGAAAGCCAGCAGCTCCAGGGAGCCGGTGTCGTCCTCCAGGGTCACGTAGGCCATGAGGGAGTTGTTTTTGGTGGTTTTGGTTTTGGAGGCGGCCACCACGCCGGCCAGGGTGATGCGCTGGCCGTCCTGGAACTGGGTGGGGCCGTCGGGCTGGGCGAAGTCCTCCAGCACTGCGGCCATGGACACCGCCCCTTGGGCCCGGACCTTGTCCCGGTAGGCGTCCATGGGGTGGCCGGAGAGGTAGAGGCCGGTGACCTCCTTCTCCATGGTCATGAGCTCCTGGGGGGAGAACTCGGGGATGTCCCGCAGCACCAGCTCCACGGGCTCGGGCTTGTCCTGGCCCAGGGAGAAGAGGTCAAACTGGCCCTCCAGATTCTTCCGCTTGTTCCGGGCCAGGCTGTCCAGCAGCTGTTCGTAAGCGTCCAGCAGCTGGGACCGGCGCAGGCCCATGGAGTCGAAGGCCCCCGCCCGGATGAGGCTTTCCAGCACCCGCTTGTTCAGGTCCTCTTCCAACAGGCGCTGGCAAAAGTCGGGGAAGGAGGTGAAGGGGCCGTTTGCCTGCCGCTGGGCCAGCACGGCGCTGGTGAAGCCCCGGCCCACCCCCTTCAGGGCGGCCAGGCCGAAGCGGATATCCCGCCCGGTGACGGTGAAGTGGGGGCCGGACTGGTTCACGTCCGGGGGGAGCAGCCGGATGCCCAGGCTGCGGCACTCGGCGATGTATTCGGCGATCTTTCCCTGGGAGTCCAGCACCGAGGTGAGCAGGGCGGCCATGTACTCCTGGGGGTAGTGACATTTGAACCAGGCGGTCTGATAGGCCACGATGGCGTAGCAGACGGCGTGGGCTTTGTTAAAGGCGTAGTTGGCGAAATCGGTGATCTCGTCGTAAATGCTTTCGGCGATGGCCTGGGGGATGTCGTTGGCCACGCAGCCGGTGATATTCCGTTCCGGGTCCCCGTGGAGGAAGGCCTCCCGCTCCCGCTGGATGTCTTTGAGCTTCTTTTTGGACATGGCCCGGCGGACCATGTCGGCCTGGCCCAGGGAGTAGCCCGCCAGGCGGCGGAAAATCTCGATGACCTGCTCCTGGTAGACGATACAGCCGTAGGTGTTGGAGAGGATGGGCTCCAGGGAGGGGTGCTTGTAGGTGACGGTATCGGGGTTGTGCTTGCTGGCGATGAACCGGGGGATGGAGTCCATGGGGCCCGGCCGGTAGAGGGCGATGATGGCGGTGATGTCCTCAATATCCTTGGGCTTCAGGCCCACGCACACCCCGGTCATGCCCGCCGACTCCATCTGGAACACCCCGCAGGTGCGGCCGTCGGAGAGCATTTGGAAGGTCTCCGGGTCGTCGTCGGGAATGGTTTTCAGGTCGAAAGCGGGGGTGTGCGCCTGCACCATTTTCACCGCGTCGTCCAGGACGGTCAGGTTGCGCAGGGCCAGAAAGTCCATTTTCAGCAGGCCCAGCTCCTCTAAGGTGGTCATGGTGTATTGGGTGACCACAGCCTCGTCGTTTTTGGCTAAGGGGACGTAGGTGTCCACCGGGTTGCGGGTGATGACCACCCCGGCGGCGTGGGTGGAGGCGTGGCGGGGCATGCCCTCCAGGCCCTTGGCGGTGTCGATGATCTTTTTCACCGTGGGGTTGCTCTCATACATCTCCCGCAGGGGCTTGGAGAGGGAGAGGGCGGCGTTCAGGGTGATGTGCAGGGAGTTGGGCACCTGCTTGGCGATGGCGTCCACCTCGGCATAGGGGACGTTCAGGGCCCGGCCCACGTCCCGGATGGCCCCCTTGGCGGCCATGGTGCCGAAGGTGACGATCTGGGCCACGTGGTCGGACCCGTACTTCCGGTTCACATAGTCGATGACCTCCCCCCGACGGCGGTAGCAGAAGTCCACGTCGATATCGGGCATGGAGACCCGCTCGGGGTTCAGAAACCGCTCGAAGTACAGGGAGTATTTCATGGGGTCCACGTCGGTGATGTCCAGGCAGTAGGCCACCATGGACCCGGCGGCGGAGCCCCGGCCCGGCCCCACGGGGATGTCGTGGGCTTTGGCATAGCCGATGAAGTCGGAGACGATGAGGAAGTATTCCACAAAGCCCATCCGGCGGATCATGGCCATTTCGTAGTCCAGTTGCTGTTTGTATGCTTCGCTGCCCTGGGGATAGCGCCGGGCGAAGCCCTGGCGGCAGAGGGTCTCAAAGTAGGCGTCCCCGTCGGTGTAGCCCGCGGGGAGCTTGAATTCAGGTAAGTGGTAGACGCCGAACTGAAACGCCACGTTGCACATCTCGGCAATTTTTGCGGTGTTTTCCAGGGCCTCGGGCCAGTCGGGGAAGAGGGCGGCCATCTCCTCCTCGGATTTTAGGTAAAACTCCTGGGTCTCAAAGCGCATCCGGTTGGGGTCCTCCACGGTTTTCCCCATTTGGATGCACATGAGCACATCCTGGATGGCGGCATCCTGGCGGGTGAGGTAGTGGGCGTCGTTGGTGGCCACCAGGGGAATTCCTGTCTCCTGGTGGAGCTTTAACAGGCCCCGGATGGCCTCCTTCTGCTGGGGGATGCTGTGGTCTTGGATTTCCAGGTAGTAGTTCTCCGGGCCGAAGAGGTCCCGCATGGTCAGGGCGTGGGCCTTGGCCCCCTGGTAGTCCCCGGCCAAAAGCAGCCGGGGGAGCTGCCCGGCCAGACAGGCCGACAGGGCGATGAGGCCCTCGTGGTACTGCTCCAGCAGATCCCAGTCGATCCGTGGCTTAAAATAGAAGCCCTCGGTGAACCCCCGACTGACCAGGGCGGAGAGATTCCGGTAGCCCACCTCATTTTTGCACAGCAGAACCAGATGATAGGGCCGGTCGTCGATCTCGTGGACCCGGTCAAACCGGGTCCGGGGGGCCACGTAGACCTCGCAGCCAATGATGGGCTTGATGCCCGCAGCCTTGGCCGCCCGGTAAAAGTCCACCGCCCCGTACATCACCCCGTGGTCGGTGACCGCCACGGCGGTCTGCCCCAGTTCCTTGGCCCGGGCCACCAAGCCCTCAATCCGGCAGGCGCCGTCCAACAGGCTGTATTCCGAATGAACATGAAGATGGACAAATGACATGGTACTCCCCCCAATCCCGCCGCAGCGTCCTACCGCCCCAGCGTCGCAGACTTCCGCTTTTCGCATGAGCGCCCGCAGGCGCCATGGAAGGGAGCAACCGGGCGCAGCCCGGCTCTTAGCGAGTCCCAAAAAGCGGAATAAAATCAAATCATTTTTTCGCCGGCTCCGCCGGTGAAAAGATACTTCTCAGCCCGGGAGTGCCAGCTTTGCTGGCGCGGTTCGGGCTGCAATCCCCTAAATTTTGGAGCCCAGCGCAGCGGGTCCAAAATTTCTCACTTTCTCATTTCTTCTATAATTTCAACGGCAGAGATAATGAGCACGTCACAGCGGTTGGTCAGCCCCATGTCCTGGGCGGCGGGGGTGGCGTCGGTGGCGTGGATATCGGCCTTCAGCAGAGGATGACAGCGCAGGTCGCCGAACTTTTCCTGAAATCGCTTCTGAAATTCCTTGGCCAGTGCCCCGGTGCGGCGCTTGCTGCCCACGGGGTCCTCGGGGTTTACGGGGGTGAGCAGCCCCAGGGTCATAATGGCTCCGGTGATGGCCCCGCAGAGCTCGCCCGTCTGGGCCCCTGCGCCGAAGCCGCCGCCCATGTCGAAGCTGGCCTGCTCGGACAGGCCCGTGAGGTCGGTGTAAGCGGCCAGGACGGACTGGCAGCAGTTGAAGCCCTTGTGGTGGTAGGCGGCGGCTTTCTCGTAACGATTCATGGTGATTTCTCCTTTTGTTTTTGTGAAAATGGAACTTTTGGGGGGTGGAAGCTTGCCACGGTGGAAGGTGGCGACGGGATTTTTCTACCCGCCGGTACTCCACATCGCCCCCTCATCAGTCACCTTTGGTGCCAGCTATGGTTTAAGGTGGCTTCGCATTGGATTGAATCGAACTGTCCCCCGGACAGTTCGACCCCCAAGGGGAAGCCTACGTGCTTTGCTATGTTGGGGTGATTACTACGGTATTTTTCTACATAAACCCTACAGGGTTTGCCAATCGCCTTCCCCTGGGGGGGAAGGTGGGCCGGCGAAGCCGGGTCGGATGAGGGCGAGCCTGAAGGGCCCCACAGCGTCGGTAATAGACGCACCCACCCCCCGCGTCGCAGACTTCCGCCGCCCGCAGGCGGCGGAACAAAATAAAATCATTTTTTTTCCGGCTTCGCCGGTGAAAAAATTCTTCTCGGCCGCAAGTGTGCCCGCAGGGCGCGCGCAGTCGGCTGCAATCCCCCAAATTTGGGAGCCCAGCGCAGCGGGTCCCAAATTTATACTTTTTCACTCATCTGAATCAGCTTCCGCAGCCGATGACTCAGCGACGACTTCGTCACCGGCGGCTGACACAGCTGGGCCAGCTGGGCCAGGGACAGCTCCGGGTTGGCCTCCCGCAGCAGGGCGGCCTCCTGGAGCTTGGGGGAGAGCGCTTCCCAGGCCCCGGCCGCCCGCAGGCGCTGAATGGCCAGCCGCTGGGCCACGGCCGCGTCCACGGTTTTGTCCACGTTGGCGGCCTCGCAGTTGACCCGGCGGTTGACCCCGTTGCGCAGGAGCTTTTCTGCCTTGGTGTTCATCAGCTCCATGGCCGACACCGGGGCGCCGATGGCGGTGAGCAGGTCCTCAATGGCCTCGCTTTGCTTGAAATAGGTGATATAGTTGGACTTCCGGGTGGTCTCCTTGGGAGAATAGCCCAGCTCCCGCAGGAGGGTGGTCAGCTCCCGGCTCACCCGCAGGTGGGTGGTGGCCAGCTCCAGGTGGTAGCCCTTTTGGGGGTCGGTCACCGACCCACCGGCCAGAAAGGCCCCCCGCAGAAAGGCCAGCCGGCAGTGGGTCTCCTCCAGCATGCCGAAGTTGATGTGGTGGGCCGGCCCGCCGGGGTCAAAGGCGCACAGCTCCCACAGCAGGGAGAGTTTCTGTGGGTCGGTGATGGAAAAAATCCGCTTGCCCGGCGTGGCCGGGTCGCCTTTTTCATCAAACTCAATCCCAAAGGCCCGCCGAAACAACCCCGGCAGCCGCTGGGCAAACCCCGGCGACTCGGTGACAATCTTCACTTCCCCCAAGGAAAACCGGTTGCAGTACAGCAGCACCCCACAGGCCTCCGCCTGGGCACAGCACTTCCGCCCCACCTTCCCCCGGCAAAGCTCCCCTTTCACATCCCCCGCAAAGGACATTGTCCCCCCACCTTTCCAAAGCGAGCCCCAAAAGAAGCGTCGCAGACTTCCGGCTTCCGCAGAAGCCGGAACAAAATCCAATCATTTTTTCGCCGGCTCCGCCGGTGAAAAAATACTTCTCAGCCCGGGAGTGCCAGCTCCGCTGGCGCGGTTCGGGCTGCAATTCCCCAAATCTGGAAGCCCAGCGCAGCGGGTTCCAGATTTCTTAAGCCGAGCGGGTCCAAAATTTCACCGGCTAATGTCTCGATGGGTTTCTTCCACCCGATACCCCTTCTGCCGGATAAACTCCGTCACCGCATGGGCGATGGCCACCGAGCGGTGGTGCCCCCCGGTGCAGCCGATGGCGATGACCAGGGAGGACTTTCCCTCCTCCATATACTGGGGCAGCAGAAAGGCGAACAGCTCCTCCAGGTGGCGCATGAAATCCGTGGTCTGCCGGTAGCCGAAGAGGAAGGACCGCACCGCCTCCTCCAGGCCGGTGCACTCCTTCAGCTCGGCGATATAATAGGGGTTGGGCAGGAAACGCACGTCAAAGACCAGGTCGGCGTCGATGGGAATGCCGTATTTGAAGCCGAAGGAGGTGACTGACACCGTCATGGTTTCGTCTAAAGCCCCCATGCCGAACAGCCGCAGCAGTTCCCCCCGGAACTTGGACAGATTGAGCCCCGTGGAGTTGAGAATGTGGCTGGCCCGGCGGCGGACGGGCTCCAGGGCGATGCGCTCCAGCTTCACTGCCTCGGGCAGGGCATAGCCCTGGCGGGTGAGGGGGTGGGTGTGGCGGGTCTCTTTGTACCGGCGGACGATGTCTTCGTCGGCGGCCTCCACGAAGAGAAGCTGATACTCCAGGTTCATCTCCTTCAGGCCGTCCAGGGCCTGGAAGAGCTCGTCAAAGGTCTGCCCGCCCCGGATATCGGTCACCAGGGCCACCCGGCTGTATTTCCCGGTGCCCGCCCCGGCCATACACAGGCCGGCAAAGCTGGTGATGAGGGCCACCGGCATGTTGTCCACGCAGTAAAAGCCAAGATCCTCCAAAAAGGCAGCGGCCGAGCTTTTCCCCGCGCCGGACAGGCCGGAAATGATGATAAATTCCACAGGAACTCCCCCCTTCAAAAACCAGAAAAATTTGGTAAAACTGGAATGTTTGTTGATTCTTAAGTATACCATAGAACGACAAGCCCCCGCAAGCCCTTGCACAAAGGAAAGACTTCGGGTACAATAGAGAAAAGCAAAAGGGAGGACCTTTTTATGGAACAGCAAATGTACCAGTGCCCCAAGTGCGGCAACACCGCCTATGTCAGCGACCAATTCCAGGCCACCGGCGGCAACTTTGCCAAGATTTTTGACGTGCAGAATAAAAAGTTCATCACCATCAGCTGCGCCCGGTGCGGCTTCACGGAGCTCTACCGCAGCCAGACCTCGGATGGGTGGAATATTCTGGACTTCCTCATTGGAGGCTAATCAAAAAAGAGAGACGGCGCAGCCGTCTCTCTTTTTTGATTGTGGAATCCCCTCAGGACTGGAGGCGGGAGAAGACGAACTGACCGGAGGGGGTCAGGTCGCTGTCGGTCCAGACCTTGTAGGGGGAGGTCCCCGGCTTCAGGGCGGCAGAGGTCTCGGCCTTGTCGCACAGGGACCAGTTGGCCCAGCTGATGCCCCGGGACTCCAAAAAGTCCAGCCACTGGCGGGACTCGGCCAGATAGACTCCGCCGCTGCCGTCGGCCCGGCTGGTGCCCCACTCTGAGACGAAGAGGGGGAGTCCCTGGGCCAGAGCCTGGTCGGCCCGCTGGCGTAGCCAGGCCCCGTGGGTGCCGGCGTAGAAGTGGAGGGTGTACATCAGGTTATCCCCCTGAAGGGGGTCGGCGGCCGCCTGGTGGATGTCCTGGCTCCAGGTGGGGCTGCCCACCAGGATAATGGACCGGGGGGCGTAGGCCCGGATGGCCGACACCACCCGCTGGGCGTAGGGCTTCACGTTGCCGGACCAGGTGATGTTGCCGTTGGGCTCGTTGCAGATCTCAAAGAGCACGGCGGGGTTGTCCCCATACCGCTGGGCCATCTCGGTGAAGAAGGCCACCGCCTGGTCAGTGTGGGCGGCGGGGTTGCCGTCGGAGAGGATGTGCCAGTCGATGATGACATACAGGTCGGCTTGGATGGCTGCGTCCACGGCGGCGATGAGCTGGGCCTTGACGGCGGCGGGCTGGCTGAGATAGCCTCCCTCCCCGGTGTACATGGCCACCCGGAAGAGGTTAGCCCCCCGGGCGGCGGTGTTTTGGATGGACTGGGCCGAGGCAAAGGAGCCAAACCAGTGCAGGCCGTGGGTGCTCATCCCCCGCAGGAGGACGGGCTGGCCGGCCTGGTTGCACAGCTGGGTGCCCTTTACCTGGAGCCAGCCGTTTTCCGACACGCCCCCCCGAACGGTGGCAGGCGGGGTGGGAGTGGGATCGGGCTTGACCGGGGAGGAGGGCAGGCCCGCCCGAAGGAAGAGGGTGCAGGCCTCCGCCCGGCTCAGGCCGTTTTTGGGCCGGAAGCACCCAAATTGGTCCCCGGCGGCGATCCCGGCAGCGTAGGCGGCGAAGACGGGGTTGTAATACCGCCCGTCCAGGTCGGCCAGGTCCTGGATCTTGGGGGCCTGGGTGGCGTAGTCCCCTGTGGCGTCGGGGAGCAGGGCGGCCATGAGGATCTTCACGGCCAACTGGCGGGAGATGGGCTGGTCAAAGGTCTGGCCGGTGGGGGGGATCTCGTCCCAGTCGTACCACCCGGCCAGCCGGGCGGCCTCCAGGTGGCCGGCGGCCCAGTGGTTGGTCTGCCCGGCAACAGGGGCGAGCCCCGCCTGGCGGGCGGCGATGGTGACGAACTCCGCCGCCGAGATGGTCTGATTGGGCCGGAAGGTGCCGTCTGCATAGCCGTTGAGGATGTTTTTGGCCTCCATTTGGGTCACGGCATCCTCATACCAGCTGCCGGGGGCCACGTCGGAAAAAGCCGCCCGGGCGGTGGTGGGGAGCAGGGTCAGCAGCAGGCAGAGAGCGACGGCCAGGGCCGTCCGGCGAAAACGGGGTGGGAGCATGGAGAAGGACCTCCTTTGTGAATAGAGTTGGGTTCTTGTTTCCTCTATTTTACCCGTCCCGCTGGAAAAAGACAAGGGGGAAGACAGGATGGAAAAATAGAGACGGCAAAGCCGCCTCTATTTTTCGTGGGGTTATCTTTTCGCGTCCTTCTCAGCGCCCTTGGCGGTGTTGGTCACATCGTCCAGGGCGTCTTCCGCGGCGTCGCCAACGCCCTGGGCGGCGTTTTTGGCGGCCTTACCCAGGTCCTTGACGGCGTCGCCCGCCCCCTTGGCCGTGTCCTTCACTGCGTCGCCCGCGTTTTTGGCGGCGTTGTTCAGGTTCTTGCCGGCATCCGTCCGGTTTCCATCGGCGCTGTGGGTGTCATAGCCCTTGACCCGCCCGTCGGCGTCGGCGCTGTAGGCGCCGGTGCTGTCCTCCAGGGGGCCTTTAGACAGGTTGTTCTGGGTGGTGGCCCAGTCCTGGGAAGCGGTGTTGGTGCCGCTCCAGCGGTTGGCCGAGGTGCCGGTGTTCTGGTTGCCGCAGGCGGCCAGAGACAGGCCAAGGGTGAGGATGAGCGCGGTGGTCATCAGTTTGCGAACCATAGCTACCCTCCGTTGTTCCTTTGTGAAATGGCGGCACAGGGCCGCGGTGGATAGTATGCGCGGCCGGGGCAGGAGATATCGGCGGCCAGGGCGGGGGAACTTTTGCCAGTTTGGCAGGAAACGGGAGACTGCTGCCGGCCGTTGGAGGGCGGCGCGCCAAAAACTTGAATTTTTCAAAAAAGTGTGCTAAAGTCACGGTAGAAAAGGGGTAAATCGGGTATTCTTAACCCATAGAAACCAACTTGACACACCGTTAAGAAGCCAACATACAGACGAGATTTTATTTTGAAAGGAGTTTACTGATGGAACTGAAAGGCAGCAAGACCGAGGCCAACCTGTGGGAGGCATTTGCCGGCGAGAGCCAGGCCCGGAACAAGTATACCTATTACGCCAGCCAGGCCCGCAAGGACGGCTATGAGCAGATCGCCGCGTTCTTCGAGGAGACCGCCGGCAACGAGAAGGAGCACGCCAAGCTGTGGTTCAAGGAGCTGGGCGGCATCGGCACCACCGCCGAGAACCTGATGGCCGCCGCCGAGGGCGAGCACGAGGAATGGACCTCCATGTACAAGCGCATGGCCGAGGAGGCCCGGGAAGAGGGCTTCCACCGCATCGCCGACATGTTCGCCGCCGTGGGCGAGATTGAGAAGTCCCACTACGAGCGGTACCTGAAGCTGGTGGAAAACCTGGAGAACGACGAGGTCTTCAAGAAGTCCTCTGTCAAGGTGTGGTACTGCCGCAACTGCGGCCACCTGGAGTACGGCGACCAGGCCCCCGAGGTCTGCCCCGTCTGCAACCACCCCCAGGCCTTCTTCGAGGTGAAGGCAGATAACTATTGATCTGTCGTTAGAATTCCCCAAACGAAAACAAACCATCCCCGGCCCCCCGCCCAAGGGGGGACCGGGGATGGTTTTGTTATGGCTGCGCTTGGTCTGCCTCTTGCCGGCGAAAATAATCCGCGATGATAAACTCAATCAGGTTGTTCATAGACCGCCGCTCTGCGGAGGCCAGCTTGCCGATCTTGTCAAAAAGGTCTTCCGGCAGGCGAAGGGTAAAAGGGTATCGGTTTGTAGCCATAGTGGGTCCTTCCTCCTGGAGTAATCAAAATAGAAGTGGGTGTATCTTGATTATATCCTAAAAAAGAAGAATTGTGGCTGATACCTATCAGCAAAAGCTGATTTTGACGCGTTTTTTTAAGAGATTCCTACGGGGCGGTCAGGGGTGTTCTGCCTGACGTCATTACCATATCGCCCCCTCATCAGTCAGCTGCGCTGACAGCTTCCCCCCAAGGGGAAGCCTACGTGCTATGCTGCGTTGGGGTGATTACTACGGTAGTTTTCTACAATAAGCCTTGCAGGGCTTGCCAACGCCTTCCCCTGGGGGGGAAGGTGGGCCGGCCGGAGGCCGGGTCGGATGAGGGCGAGCGTTAAGGATTCCACAGCATGGGTCATAGACGCACTGGCGTAAGGCGGCAACGATATTCCCCTACCTGACGTCATTACCATATCGCCCCCTCATCAGTCACCTTCGGTGACAGCTTCCCCCCGAGGGGAAGCCTACGTGCTATGCTGCGTTGGGGTGATTACTACGGTAGTTTTCTACAATAAGCCTTGCAGGGCTTGCCAATCGCCTTCCCCTGGGGGGGAAGGTGGGCCGGCCGGAGGCCGGGTCGGATGAGGGCGAGCGTTGAGGATTCCACAGCGTGGGTCATAGAAGCACCGGTAAAAGGGTGGCGTGGGGGATGGATCTATGGTATACTGCCAAGCAGACAAACGGGGCGCCCCCCAAAGGGAGGGCGCCCACCCAAACCAAGGCGAAAGCAGCAAAGGAGCCCCCACCATGAAACGAATGTTATCCCTCTTGTGCGCTGTTCTTTTCACCCTCTCCCTGGCCGCCTGCGGCGGAGGGGAGGAGGAACCCGCCACCCTGGGACAGGCCATCAAGCAGGACTTCCAAGCCCAGGGGAAGGCCGACCCCGACGCCGACCTGGAGACCCTGGCCCAGGCCCTGCTGGACAACGAGGCCCTGGGCTTTGCCCCCATGGTCATGCCGGTGGAGCCCGGCCTGCTCCAGGGCTTTGGCAACACCGAGATCCAGGGCTTTTCCCAGGGAGTCATGTTCGGCCCCGCCATCAGCACCATCCCCTTCCTGGGCTATCTCTTCCGCCTGGAAGAGGGGACCGATCAGTCCGCCTTTCTCCAAACCCTGGAGCGGGCGGCGGACCTGCAGTGGAACATCTGCACCGCAGCCGACGAACTGGTGATGGACCGCCAGGGGGACCTGGTGTTCTTCCTCATGTGCCCCCAGTCCATGGAGGGGTGAGGCCCGGCCTGTTTTTTGGTTGCGCGGCGGCCTAAAATGCGCTATGATGAAGCCATCCAGAAAAAAAGGAGAACCTGCCATGGAAATACAGACCATTCTCAGCCACGTGGACCACACCCTGCTCAAGCCCGAGGCCACCTGGGACCAGATCAAGACCCTCTGCGACGAGGCCATGGAGTTTGGCTGCGCCACCGTGTGCATCC
>JALERU010000036.1 GCA_022764045.1 Clostridiales bacterium
CGGTTATGGCGATAATACTTATCGTCCCGAGAACAACATCACCCGCGCTGAGGTCTGTAAGATGATCTGCGTGGCCCTGAACGGCGGCAAGGAGCCCACCCTGAGTGTGCCCGCTACCCCCACCTTCAAGGACGTGCGGAATGACGCAAACTCCGCTTGGGCTGAGAAGTACATCGAGTCCTGCGTGGCCCAGGGCATCGTCGGCGGCGTGGGCAACGGCATGTTCCAGCCCAGCCAGAACGTAACCGGCTCCCAGCTGGCTAAGATGCTGCTGGTCGGCCTGGGCTACAAAGCTGACAACGAGGGCTTTGGTGGCGCTAACTGGGACACCAAGGTGAACGTCATTGCTTCCGCTAAGGGCCTGTACGAAGGTCTGGAGACCCTGGATACTTCCGCTGCTCTGAGCCGTGACTCCGCTGCCCAGATGATCTGGAATGCTCTGAACGCTTACGAGGTCGAGTACAAGAACCAGCTCACCACCGTGAACGGCCAACTGGTTGGCACCGAAGTGGTTCAGGACCGTATTGACGGCGACTTCAACCGGATCACTTGGCTGGAAGACAAGTATGAGAGCAAGACTGTAAAGGGCTTTTTGACTGCTGTCAATTATGACGACGAGGACAACACCTACACCACCAAGGTTTCTGTTTCTGGCAAAGATACTATCTTTGACGCAACTAAGGATTATTCCGACCTGATGGGCCAGCAAGTCAAGGTGATGTACACCAATGACAATAAGACAAAAGAAACTGTTCTGCTTGGTGTCTATCCTACTTCCGACAATAAGACTGTAACCACCATTTATGGTGATGCAAAGATTGCTGGAAATACTGCCACCATTGACGGCGAGGACTATGATATTACTGGCATCACCACTATTGCTACCAATGGTACCGTGATTAAGAGTGCTGACTATGACAATTGGGATAACTTCCCCTATGCAGAAGTGACCTTGGTTGACAACGACAAAGACAAGGTTTATGAGTACGCTGTTGTCAATCCTTTCAAGGTAGTTCAGCTCACTTCTCTGACTGCTAAGAAAGCCTATTTTGAAAACGCTCTGAATAAGACCAATACTTACTCTGTTGATCGGGATAAGCTGAGCGCTTATGATGGTATTGCTGAAGACGATTATGTTTATCTGACCGAAGCTGCATATACTGTCTCTGGTGATATGACCGTTGTCAAGGCTGATACTGTATCCGGAAAGGTTACCGGCACCAAGGGCGCAACTGGCGAGAAATCCATTAAGGTAGACAACGCTTGGTATGAGCAGGCTGCTGCTTCCGTAGGCGTTCCCAACAACGGCGACGATCTTGAGTATGTTGTTGTCGCTAACGGCTATTTCTTCGCTACCGAAGGCGCTACCGGTTCCACCGACAAGCTGGCTTTGGTTCTGAAGGTTGGCAGCCAGGACTTCGACGGTGACTATCGTGATGTTAAGCTCCTTTTGTCTGATGGCACCACCAAGACTACCAAGGCATATGTCAAGGACGGTTCTACTAAGTCTGCACCTGTCCTGAAGACACTGTATACTTACACTGAAAACTCTGATGGTTATGTTCTGAAGGCAATCAATACCCCCGGTGACATTGGCATGGATAGCGTTATCAAGGGAACCGCTGATGTAAAATATAACTCTCAGACCAACAAGGTTGGTACGACCCGCCTTGCTGCTGACGCACAGGTCTTTGTGCTGTATGACCAGTCCACTGACAAAACCACTTACAAAGGAAAGGTTATTACTGGCGCTGAGGCAGACAAGTGGGCAAATGGCGATTATTGGTTTACCGTTGCATACGTTGACGGCAACGTCAAGGTTCTGGTTGCCAGCGTTGGCACTCAGGACATCCCCAACGCCACTGATGACTCCCTGTACGGCGTGATTCTGTCTACTCCTTACAGTGATATCGACAAGGACGACAACGACGTTTGGGTTATCGACTTGCTGACTGAGAGCGGTGTCGTTGAAGGTATCGTTGTTGACGAAACTGAGTTTGATGCTACCGCCTTGGCTAAGAACCAGCTGGTGACCTTCAAGATGGACGGCAACGAGTACGTTGACTTTGCTGCTGCTCCTGCAAAAACTGCTGCGGCCATCGTTGGTGCGGTCACTGACGTAGACGGAAAGTATGTCACTGTTCAGTATGTTGCTGCTGACAAGAGCGTCAAGACCATTGAGCTGAAGACTGATTCCGACGACAGCACCATTCTCTACTTTGATTCCGACGCAGCGACCGTAGCTTCTGGTTCCATTAAGGAAGCAACCAAGAAGGATGCCGATAACTATTATGCCAACATCATGGTTATCTACAAGACCGCTACAGAGGAAGATGGTACAAACCTGATTTGGGGCGCCGCAGTTGATGTAAACAACCAGCTGCAGAACGCTGACGATGAGGATGTCCTGATTCCTGTTGCTGTTACAAAGCCTTAAGTAGATTCAATTCAACTTGAATGTTTCTATATCAGAAACACACCCAAGCCCCCGGGGACCCTCCCCGGGGGCTTCTCCTATCCCCACCAAAACAAAAACCCCCGCCCAGCGGCCTCTCTCCAAGGCCCCCAGGCGGGGTTTCCCTTTTATCCAACGTTCAATTCATCCACTCCTCAATGACACCCCCCGCCGCAGCCATGGTCGCCATGTCCGCCGCAGGTGTGAATGGCCCCCTCGTGATGGTGGTTGCACAGGGCCTCGGTGTTGGGCACTAACTTCCCGGCCAGGAAGTCGGCCACGGCCTGGTCCGCGTCGCCGGTGACGCCGGGGATCACGGTGATGTCCAGCTGGGCCAGGGCATCCTGGGCGCCGGGGCCGATGCCGCCGCAGATGACTACGCTGATGCCCAGCATCCGCAAAAAGCCGGCCAGGGCGCCGTGGCCTTGGCCGCCGGTGGAGGTGACCATGGAAAAGCCCACTTTGCCCTCCTGGATGTCATAGATCTTAAACTGTTGGGTTTTGCCGAAGTGCTGGAAGATTTGTCCGTTTTCGTAAGTGGTTGCGAGTTTCATTCGTAAATGCTCCTTTTTTGTGGGGTGGTGGTGTTTTTTGGGGGTATCCTTTTCCCCGGACGGGCGCTACGTGAAGCGCCTCTGCGAGGAGGGAGGGGATCGTGGGTGGGTGGGGCTATTACCAACGCCGTGGAACCCTCAACGCTCGCCCTCATCCGACCCGGCCCGTAGGGCCGGCCCACCTTCAGAGCGAAGGAATTTTTTGATTTGATCTCCAACTGTCCCCCGGACAGTTGGACCCCCAGGGGAAGGCGTTGGCAAAGCCTGTTACGCCCATGTGGGAAATGACAAAGTTTCATGCTGCTGGCTTGCGCTTGTCCCCGTGGCCTCTTAAAGAATCCCCATCTTTTTGGCCTGGGCGGTGAGCTCCGGGCGGCAGTCGGGGTGGGCCAGGCCGATGAGAGCCCGGGTCCGGTCCCGCATGGTGAGGGTTTTCAGGTTGACCTCTCCGTACTCCGTGACCACATACTGCACGTCCGACCGGGGAGTGGTGACGATGGTAGCCGGGGGGAAATAGGGCACGATGCGGCTTTTGGGGGATCCGTCGGGGTTCACGCCCAAGGTGGACTTAAAGGCCAGGAAGGATTTTCCCCCCTTGGCCAACTGGGCCCCCCGGACATAGTCCCCCTGGCCGCCGGTGCCGCTGAACTGGTTCAGTCCCATGCCCTCGGCGGCCACCTGGCCGAAGAGGTCGATGGACATGGCAGTGTTGATGGAGATCATGTTATCATTCTTGGCGATATTCACCGGGTTATTCACCACGGGGAAGGGGCCGAAGAACATGGTTTCGTTGTGGTCCAAATACTCATACAGGGCCTTGGAGCCAAAGGCGAAGCCCACCACGGAGCGGCCGGGGATGAATTTGGGGCGGCTGTTGTTGATAACCCCCTCCTTCATCAGCTCCATGAGGGCGTCGAACATCATTTCCGTGTGGCAGCCCAGGTCGTTCTTGCTCCGCAGGCCGTAGGTCACGGCGTTGGCCACCCCGCCGATGCCGATCTGCAGGCAGGCCCCGTCGGGGATCTGATCCAGCAGGTAGCGGGACATGATGGCGGTCTCTTCGTCGGCCTCCATGGGGCCGCCGGGGAGGACCTCCTTCTCCTCGTCCGCCCAGACCACGTGCTTGGCCTGGGAGATATGGATGAGGGTGCGCTCCCCGGTGACGTAGGGGGAGAAGCGGTTGATTTGGAGGATGATGTTGTCCGTGCGCTCCAGGATGAAGGGGTGCATGCAGCACCCGGAGGCCCCGAAGCTCATGTATCCGTTCTCGTCGGGGAGGGACACGTCGAAAAAGGCGATGTCCGGGTGGAAGGTGTGGTAGCACCACTGGTCCACCTGGCCCAGGTGGACGGAGGTAAAGTCGGCCATCCCTCGCTTCAGGGCCCGGCGCTCCTCGTAGCCCATAAAGTAGGTGGAGATCCAGAAAGCCTCGGGATGTTCGCAGTCCAGGAAGGACATGGGTGGGATAATATTGGAGCAGCCGATGGTCACATCTTCCAGCTCCTGGGAGCGGGCGGAGATGGCGTCGGCAATGGCCCGGGCGTAGCTGGTGCAGCAGCCGATGTAGACCTTTTGGCCGCTCTTCACCAGGCCGGCCGCTTGGGCGGCGGTAAGCTCTTTTTCCTGGAATTGTCGTCTCAGGGCGTCATTCATTGGGGGTCACCTCGGTGTGTCGGTTTAGGGTGACGCTGTCCAGCAGCGCCTGCAAGTCGTTGACGAACTCCGCCGTGTGCCACCCGTCGGCGGCAGCGTGGGAGATATTCACGGCGAAGGGCAGGGTGACTTTGCCAGCGTCCTCGGTGGCCTTGCCATAGGTAATCACCGGGAAAATGTTGGGCTGTCCCCCGGGGACCACGGCGGAGTAGCCCGTAAAGTCCAGCCAGGGCACGCAGGAGATGCAGTAAAAATTCCCTGGCTGGCCGGTCTTGGCCTTGATGCCCCGGTTGTTCCCGTATTCCGCCACGTCCTCCAGGAAGCGCTGGTAGAACTGGGAAAAGTCCTCGTCGTGGGCCGTCCACAGGTCGGAGAAGGTGTGGTCCTCCTGGTGGAAGACCGTGTAGTTGGGGTGCATCACGTCGTGGGTGCCGGGGTTGCCCTCCCGGTCCACCCCCATGCGGAAGGCCGGGTGGGAGAGGATATTGTGGGACACGCACCAGATGAAGCTGGGGTAGAATTTCAGCTCCTGCTTCTTGAGCATGGCGGTGAACCGGGTCACGTCCAACCGGACGGTGACCGAGTAGCCGCAGGGCAGGATGTTGCGGTAATAATGAAAATGCTCCCGGCGGGGCCAGGTGGTGAGATCGATGGGAGTGAACATAGGTTAGGACCTCCAAGGTTGTGAAATTTTGGACCCGCTTCGCTGGGCTCCAAAATTTGGGGGATTGCAGCCGACTGCGCGCACCCTGCGGGCACACTTGCGGCTGAGAGGAATTTTTTCACCGGCGGAGCCGGCGAAAAAATGATTTAATTTTATTCCGCTTTTTGCGAAAAGCGGAAGTCTGCGACGCGGGGGAGGGGTGGTGCGTCTATTTCCGACGCTGTGGAATCCTCAAGGCTCGCCCTCATCCGACCCGGCGTTCCGCCGGCCCACCTCCCCCCCCCAGGGGAAGGCGATTGGCAAGCCCTGTGGGGCTTACTGTAGAAAACTACCGTAGTAATATCCCCAACGCACCGAAGCACGTAGGCTTCCCCTTGGGGGGAAGCTGTCACCGAAGGTGACTGATGAGGGGGCGATT
>JALERU010000037.1 GCA_022764045.1 Clostridiales bacterium
AATCGCCCCCTCATCAGTCACCTTCGGTGACAGCTTCCCCCCAAGGGGAAGCCTACGTGCTTCGGTGCGTTGGGGATATTACTACGGTAGTTTTCTACAGTAAGCCCCACAGGGCTTGCCAATCGCCTTCCCCTGGGGGGGAAGGTGGGCCGGCGAAGCCGGGTCGGATGAGGGCGAGCGTTGAGGATTTCTCGGCGTGGGTAATAGACGCACCGGCGTAAGGTGGCAACGGGATTCCACTACCCGCCGATACTACGAAATCGCCCCCTCATCAGTCAGCTCCGCTGACAGCTTCCCCCCGAGGGGAAGCCTACGTACTTCGGTACGTTGGGGTGATTGCTACGGTAGGTTTCTACAGTAAGCCCCACAGGGCTTGCCAATCGCCTTCCCCTGGGGGTCCAACTGTCCGGGGGACAGTTGGATATCAAATCAATTCTTCCTTCGCTCTGAAGGTGGGCCGGCGAAGCCGGGTCGGATCAGGACGAGCTGTATGGATTCCTCAGCGCAAGAAATCGATCCACAATCCCCCTCTCAGAAATCCAGAATCGCGCCCTTATCTGCCGAGGTAACCATCTTGGCATACCGCGCCAAATACCCGGTCTTGGCCCCACGGAGCAGGCTCCGCGGGGGCCCCCATTGATTTTACATGCTCGGCGGAAATGAATTCCGCCTGCGCCAAGGTCTTTCTTCGAAAGACGCTTGTACGCCCGCACCTGCGGGCGCGGTCAAGACCCCTCTCAGAAATCCAGAATCGCGCCCTTATCTGCCGAGGTAACCATCTTGGCATACCGCGCCAAATACCCGGTCTTGACCTTGGGCTCCGGGCAGACCCAGGCGGCCTTGCGCTTGGCCAGCTCCTCGTCAGAAACCTCCAACTGGATGCTGCAGTTGGGGATGTCGATGGAGATCATATCCCCCTCCTCCACCAGTCCGATGGTGCCGCCGGCGGCGGCCTCGGGGCTCACGTGGCCGATGGAGGCACCCCGGGTGGCGCCGGAGAACCGGCCGTCGGTGATCAGGGCCACGGACTCGCCCAGGCCCATGCCGCAGATGGCGGAGGTCGGGTTGAGCATTTCCCGCATGCCGGGGCCGCCCTTGGGGCCCTCGTAGCGGATGACCACCACGTCGCCGGGGTGGATCTTCTTGGCATAGATGTCGGCGATGGCCTCCTCCTCGGCGTTATACACCCGGGCGGGACCACGGTGGACCATCATTTCAGGAGCCACGGCGGACTGCTTGACCACGCAGCCGTCCTGGGCCAGGTTGCCCTTCAGCACGGCGATGCCGCCGCTCTGGGAATAGGGGTTCTCGATGGGCCGGATGATCTCATGATCCCGGTTCACCACCCCCTCCAAGTTCTCCGCCACGGTCTTGCCGGTGCAGGTGATGAGGGAGGTGTCCAGCAGGTCCTTCTTGGTGAGCTCCTTCATCACGGCGTACACACCGCCGGCCCGCTCCAGGTCCTCCATGAAGGTGTCCCCGGCGGGGGCCAGGTGGCACAGGTTGGGGGTCTGGGCAGAGATGGCGTTGGCCTTGTCCAGGTCAATGGTCACCCCAGCCTCATGGGCGATGGCGGGCAGGTGGAGCATGGTGTTGGTAGAGCAGCCCAGGGCCATGTCCACGGTCTCGGCGTTGTGGAAGGCGGCGGGGGTCATGATATCCCGGGGCCGGATGTCTCTTTTGATGAGCTCCATGATCTGCATGCCGGCGTGCTTGGCCAGACGGCGGCGGGCAGACAGGGGGGCGGGGATGGTGCCGTTGCCGGGCAGGGCCATGCCGATGGCCTCAGTGAGGCAGTTCATGGAGTTGGCGGTGTACATGCCGGAGCAGGAGCCGCAACTGGGGCAGGCGTTCTCCTCATACTCCCGCACCCCGGCCTCGTCCAGGGTGCCGGCATGATAGGCCCCCACAGCCTCGAACATGTGGCTCAGGCAGGTGCGGCGGCCATCGTTGAGCTTGCCGGCCAGCATGGGGCCGCCGGAGCAGAAGATGGTGGGGATATTCAGCCGGGCGGCGGCCATGAGCAGGCCGGGCACGTTTTTATCGCAGTTGGGCACCATCACCAGGCCGTCAAACTGATGGGCGGTGACCATAGCCTCGGTGGAGTCGGCGATGAGGTCCCGGGTGACCAGGGAGTATTTCATCCCCACATGGCCCATGGCGATGCCGTCACAGACGGCGATGGCGGGGAAGGTCACGGGGGTGCCGCCGGCGGCCCGGATGCCGTCCTTCACGGCCTCCACGATTTTATCCAGGTCCATGTGTCCGGGAACGATCTCATTCCAGGAGCTGACCACGCCCACCAGAGGGCGGCTGAGCTCTTCTTCTGTATAACCCAGGGCATAGAGCAGGGAGCGGTTGGGGGCTCTCTCCACGCCTTTTGTGATCTGATCAGAACGCATAGGGGGTTCCTCCTTCAAACAAAAATCTATACAAAGTTGTATGACTACTCTTGCATTGTCTGACTTTATATTATATGATAGGGATAACAATGTCAAGGGAAATCCGCAGGTTTCCCCCAAAAAGGAGTCCCTTATGGAGAAAAAAAGTTTATCCCAACAGACCGCCGAGCGTCTTTACACCATGATTGTGGTGGAGCGCCGCCTGTCCCCCGGGGAAAAGCTCCCCAACGAGGTGGACCTTTCCAAAGAACTGGGGGTCAGCCGCACCACCCTGCGGGAGGCCCTCCACGCCCTGGCCTCCCGGAAAGTGCTGGAGGTCCGCCGGGGCCGGGGGACCTTCGTCTCCCCCCAGGTGGAGCACATCAACGACTATGGCTTCTCCGACCTGGACCAGGTTCGGGGGGAGCTGCGTGACCTCTTCGAGCTGCGGACCATCTTCGAGCCCAGCGCCGCCCGCCTGGCCTGCCGCCGGGCCACCCCGGAGGAAATGGACGAAATTCTGGCCCGGGGGGAGGCAGTGGACCAGTGCATCCGCGCGGGCCAGGACCGCACCGAGGCCGACCGGGAGTTTCACGCCGCCATCGTCCGGGCCACCCACAACGGCTTTATGATGCGCCTGCTGCCCATGATCAACCAGGCCGTGGCCACCGCCGTGGTCACCGGCCGCCACAAGGATCAGCTGGCCGAGGACACCCGCCGGGACCACGCCCTGCTGATGGATTTCTTCCGCAAGCGGGACGCCGACGGCGCCGCCCACGCCATGGCCATCCACATGCACCATTCCATCGACGTGATGGGACTGGAAGAATTCTAAACACACGGAAAAAGCGCTCCCGATTTCTCGGGAGCGCTTTGGATTACCCTTGGATGTTTTATTGTGCGCTTACCTGCGCCTTTATGCCTTATCCACCAGGATGCCGTAGCCGCCGTCGTTGCGGCGATAGACCACAGAGAACGCGTCGTCCCGCTCCTCGTTGCGGAAGGCGAAGAAAGCGTGGCCAATGAGATTCATCTGAAGGATAGCTTCCTGCACCGTCATGGGGCCAAACTCAAAATACTTCGAGCGGACCACCTGATAGGAGGGTTCGTCATAGCGGTCAACCTCGGGGATGAAAATCACCTCGTCCGAGTCCTTCTCAAAGGCGTCGACGTTGACGTTCTTCGCGAGCCTGGCCCGGTTGGTCCGCATCTGCCGCCGGACAGAGGAGACTGCGGCGTCGATGGAAACTATCATGTCAGAGGTTTTCTCCACCACACGGAAGATGGTGGACCCGGTGTAAATGGTCAGCTCAATGACAGACTTACCCTTCTCCGCGCTGAAGACCACAGATGCCTCCGGCGTCCCCAGGAAGAGCTGATCCAGTTCATTGATCCGCTGCTCCGCATGGGAGTAGACCCGATCGGGAATGGTCATATTTTTGGTGGAAAATTGGATCTTCATAGTGTTTTCTCCTTTCTCAAGCCCTCTTGGGCTCAAGTACGTGGCGGCGGTGTCCGATCCATTGAAATAGCTTCTTTCTTTTTCTATTGTTAGTATAGCACACCTTGCCATATTTTGCAAACATTATTTTGAGCAAATTACACAATTATATACGTATGATGGAAAAATTTCATTTTCCTCAGTTTCTGCTCTCTTTTCTCCTCTTCTGCGCTAAGTCCTGCAAGCTGGCGGTGCCCTTCTACCGGTTTCCCCCAAAAAAGCCCAAAAGGAACCCCAGGCCGCTCCGAAGGTTTCGGAACAGCCTGGGGTTTTCTCATGGGATGGGCAGGGCCTTGCCCCGGGGTGGGTTAGTTGGAAGCGGTGTCGGGGTCGGCGTCGTCGCCCCACAGCATGTTCTTGCGCAGCTCGGCGCCCACGGTCTCCATCTGGTGCTTGGCCAACAGGGCCCGCTTGGAGTTGAAGAAGGTGCGGCCGTTCTTGTTCTCGGCGATCCACTTGCCGGCGAAGGTGCCGTCCTGGATGTCGCTCAGGACGGCCTTCATGTTGGCCTTGGTCTGCTCGTAAGGCAGCACGCGGGTGCCGGAGACATACTCGCCGTACTCGGCGGTGTCGGAGATGGAGTAGTTCATCATGGCCACGCCGCCCTTGTTGATCAGGTCGATGATGAGCTTCATCTCGTGGATGCACTCGAAATAAGCGTTCTCGGGCTCATAGCCGGCTTCCACCAGGGTCTCGAAGCCCAGCTTCATCAGCTCCACCACGCCGCCGCACAGAACGGCCTGCTCGCCGAAGAGGTCGGTCTCGGTCTCGTCGTGGAAGGTAGTCTCCATGACGCCGGCCCGGGCGCCGCCGATGCCGGCGATGTAAGCCAGGGCGATGTCATAGGCCTTGCCGGTGGCGTTCTGCTCCACGGCCACCAGGCAGGGCACGCCCTTGCCGGCCACATACTGGCTGCGGACGGTGTGGCCGGGGCCCTTGGGGGCTGCCATGAACACGTCCACGTCAGCGGGGGGGGTGATCTGCTGATAGCGGATGTTGAAGCCGTGGGCGAAGGCGATGGCCTTGCCGGCGGTGAGGTAGGGGGCGATATCCTGCCGATACATATCGGCCTGATTCTCGTCGTTGATGAGGATCATGATGATGTCAGCCGCCTTGGTGGCCTCGGGAACGGTGTAGACCTGGAAGCCATCCTTCTCCGCCACAGGCCAGGACTTGCCGCCCTTGCGCAGGCCGATGATGACGTCACAGCCGGAGTCCCGGAGGTTCAGGGCATGGGCGTGGCCCTGGGAGCCGTAGCCCACAATGGCGATCTTCTTGCCATTGAGCTGATTGAGGTCACAATCCTTCTCATAATACATCTTTGCCATAGTTAAACTCTCCTTTTTCCTTGGTGTCTTCGTCAATGGTATATTTTCCACGTTCCAGAGCGATCATGCCGGTGCGTACCAGCTCTTCGATCCCGAATTCCTCCAGCAGTTCCTGCACTGCGTCGGTCTTCTTCTCATCCCCAATGACGGAGAGGGTGAGGGTCTCCTTGGACACATCAATGATGGAGCCCCGGAAAATGTTGGCGATTTGGATGATTTCGTTTTTATCCTCACTGGTCTTGGCCCGGACCTTATACAGCACCAGCTCCCGGCGGATGGAATGGCTGGGAACCAGGAGCTTGACCGAGTGGACGGGCACCATTTTGGCCAGCTGGTTGCACATGAGGTTGGTCTGGTTTTCATTGGCGATGACCTCGATGGTCATGCGGGAAATGGCGGGGTCGTCGGTGGTGCCCACCGCCAGGGACTCCACGTTGAAGCCCTTACGGGAGAACAGACGGGAGACCTGGGACAGAACGCCCGATTCGTTGTCCACCAGGACGGACAGCGTACGCAGTTTCAATTCTTCCATAGCTCTTGCCTCCTTAGTTGACCAGGAATTCGGTGATGTGGGTGCCGCCGTTGACCATGGGCCGGACCAGCTCGCCTTCCTCGATGATGCAGTCCACCACATAGCCCAGGCCCTTCTCCTGCTCGGCCAGGGCCTCGCCAATGGCGGTCTCCAGCTCCTCCTGGGTGGTGACCCGCATGCCCTTGAGGCCGTTGGCCTCGGCCAGCTTCACAAAGTCGGGGCCCCGCTCGGTGGTGGTCTGGCTGTAGCGGCCGTCGTAGATCAGCTCCTGCCACTGGCGGACCATGCCCAGGCGGTGGTTGTTAAAGACGAAGGTGATCACAGGGGCCTTGTAAAACTCCTCGGTGGACAGCTCGTTGCTGTTCATACGGAAGCAGCCGTCGCCGGCGATGTGGATGACGGTTTTCTCCGGGTTGCCGATCTTGGCCCCGATGGCGGCGCCCAGGCCAAAGCCCATGGTGCCGAAGCCGCCGGAGGTAAGCAACTGGCCGGGATAGTCAAAGTGGAAGTGCTGAATGGCCCACATCTGGTGCTGGCCCACGTCGGTGGAGACGATGGTGTCGTCGGGGCAGAGCCGGGCGATGGTGCTCAGGATCTGCTTGGGGGTCAGGTGATGGGCGTCGTCGTAAGCGGTCTCGGTGGGGAAGGAGAAGACGTACTTCTTCCACTCGCTGTGGTCATACTGGGGCACCTTCCGGTTCAGCAGCTCCAGCACCTGCTTGGCGTTGCCCACGATGTGGTGGTCGGTTTCCACGTTCTTGTTGATCTCGGCCCGGTCAATGTCGATGTGGACGATCTTGGCCTGGCGGGCGAAGGTGGCGGGCTTCAGGGCCACACGGTCAGAGAAACGGCAGCCCACGGCGATGAGCAGGTCACAGCCGTCACAGGCCATGTTGGAGGCCTTGGAGCCGTGCATGCCGATCATGCCGGTGGCCAGGGGGTCACGGCCGGCAATGCCGCCGGCGCCCATCAGGGTGATGGCCACGGGGGCGTCGATCCGACGGGCAAACTCCCGGAACTCCTCG
>JALERU010000038.1 GCA_022764045.1 Clostridiales bacterium
GGCTCGGGCAGACATCGTGACTGTCAGCCGCGATGACATTATATCCGGCTTGGAGATGTTCCGAGATGGCGATGTTCACGATAAGAAGTACCAAGCGCGCCTATTTGACACATTCCTGGTCGCGGTGTATGCTTATGACGAAGATCTGCGGCTGGTGTTCAGCTTCTCCGGCAATAAAAATACAATCCAGATCCCAATAGAATCCGCGGTTAACGCAGTAGAGAATAACGAGGCTGAGTGTTCGTTTAAGCTCTGCTCTGCTCCACCAGAAATCGACAAACTTCGACAAAGGAGTTTGTCGATTTTATTTTCCCTTTGTACTTTTCCTCAGCGGTGTGGTATACTTGCCGGGAGAAGGGAACAAATCAGAAATTGCGGAGGGCAAGATGAATATAAGAAAAATGCGAATCAACGATTATGATAGCTGATCACACGCCGCCCGTGGGGGAAATCCTATGGGCGGTTTTGTATTTTTTTGTGAACTTGATTGAAATTCCAGTTAAGATATGCTATACTGTTTGCCAGCAAACAAAATGCGTTCGGGAGGTGAGGTACTTGTACAAAGGATTCGGATTACAGATCAAGCACTTGAATAACCTGATAACCAAAAAAACTTATGCGTTATTTGCGAATGACGAATATCCCCATATTAGCCATTCTGCTTTCAAAGTCATTGATTATCTATATCAAACTCAAGAGAAAGATGTAACCCAAAAGGATATTGAAAAGGCACTTGTCATCAATCGTGCAACAACATCTAAGATGTTACTGCTTTTAGAACAAAAGGGATTTATTTCAAGGAATAGTAGTGCAAATGATGCCCGAACAAAGATTGTGAAATTGACGGAACGGGGTTTTTCTTTGCGAGAGCATAATCTAAGCGGTGCTGATAAATTAGACAGAATCTTTGCAGAGGTTCTGTCTGAAGAAGATTTTGAAGCCTTTAGTAGAATATATGAAAAATTACGAACGGCTTTAGATGAGTAACTAAGGGAACGGTCATCGTTCCCTTTCATTACGAATTATTTGTTTGCTCGCAAACAAAAATAAAAGGAGGATAATACATGAACGTAGTAATCACGATTGGTCGTGAACATGGCAGCGGAGGTCGTCATATTGGAAAAATCATTGCGGAAAAATTAGGTATTGAATGCTATGATACCCGATTTATTACAGAAGCTGCCAAAAGAAACGGTATTAACGAAAAGGTCTTTCAAGCTTATAACGAGCGTCCTGTCAACAGCCTGCTATATTCCATCGTCATGGCAGGCTCTGCTCTTCCAAGATCAGCTTGGAATACTACAGAGCGGCCTCTGCATGAACAGGTTTTTAAGGCTCAGTTTGATATGATTAACGAACTGGGACAGAACCCTTGTGTCATCGTAGGCCGATGCGCAGATAGCGTACTGGATGAATCTATAACTAAGTGTAGGGTATTCATCCGTGCGGATATGCCAGATCGAATAAAGCGAATTGCAGAAACATATCAGGTTTCTGAAAAAGAAGCTGAGAAAATGATTTTACAAACAGATAAAGACCGAGCCAGCTATTACCAATACCATACTGGACAGCGGTGGGGCAACAGCCAAAACTATGATCTTTGTCTCAACACAAGCGGTATGTCAGAAGAAGATGCCGCTGAATTGATTCTTGCTTATATTGCAAAGAAATATCATTAAGGAGGACTATACCGATGCATAATTCAAACACAAATGCTTTTGAGTGTCTCAGCGTTCCAAAAGCATTGTCCAAATTCATCCTGCCTGCGGTTATCAGTCAGCTAGCTACATTGATTTTGAATCTGACAGATGCTTTCTTTGTCGGTAGAACCGGTGACGAGTTTCAGATCGGAGCTATGACCATCACCCTTCCGCTGATTATGCTCATGACCGTTATAGCTACTGTTTTCGGTGCAGGAGGTAATGCAAATATTGCATCGTCCCTTGGTGCCAGAAATCCGGAAAGAGCGAAAAAATTCTCGACATTTGCGGTTTATACCTCTGTCATTATAGTCGCAGTTGTCTCCTTATTCATCTATGCCTTTGAAGATATTCTGTTGGGTGTTCTTGGCGCAACAGTAGATTCTCTGGTGCATTGCCGTCGATATATTTGTTGGACACTTCATGTTGCCTGTGTCCCAATGGTGTTTTCTCAGGTAATGGCGCAGATATTTACCGCAGAGGGTGAAACAAAAATCGCAAGCATCGGCATTACCGGTGCGGGTATCATCAATATTGTTCTTGACCCTATTTTCATTTTTCCTCTTGGCTTTGGTATCGAGGGTGCAGGTATGGCAACTTGTATTGCCAACTACTGCTCTGCTGTGTTTTTCTTGGTTTGCTATCTGAAAAAGAGAAAAACCACAGTGATCAGCCTGAACCCGAAACACTACACCGTCAAAAATGGTATTTGTACGCAAGTAATTGCCATCGGTCTGCCAGCCGGACTCAGCATTTTCCTGATGAACTGTGTGGACTTTGCCCGTAATTATCTGATTGGAATTTACGGTGCACAATCTGACTTTGCAGCATGGGGTGTTGTTCAGAAACTGGGGAATGCTTTCTTGCAGATTGCACTTGGTATTGCACAGGGTGTTCGTCCGTTGATTTCCTATAACTACACAGCAGGACTGGGTAAAAGAGCAAAGTCGCTGATTGTTGGTTCTGCCATCGTCATGGGATGCTATACTGGACTCTGCTTTGTTTTCACCATGCTGTTTCCAGAACCGATGGTCAATATGTTTCTGCCGATTCCTGAACTGATGTCAACCGCAGTTGGTTTCCTGCAAATCTACATTTTCTGCATCTTCACCATCGGTTTTCTGGAACTGTTCAGTGCCATTTTTCAATCTTTTGGTGCGTGGAAAACAGCGATTGCCGGTGCTATCGTGGGCAAGATTTTCATTATGATGCCTGCTTTGCTTATTCTGTCAAGAATTTGGGCAGTAAACGGCATTATTGCGGCACAGCCTGTTGGCGATACAATGGCGGTTGTGTTCTATCTAATTATGTTCGTTCGATTTGTGAAGAAGAATAAAAAGCGATTTAACTGATAATAGTAGAGTTGTTTCTTGTAGTATGAATTTTGAATTCCTTAAAAAGTCTTTTTATAGCATAGAGCCATATACATGTATAGGGACGATAATTTTGATACAAAGGTATCAAGATTATCGTCCCTGCTTTTTCGGGAATAACGCCGCAACCTCCACGCCAAACACTTGGGCGAGACCGTATAGCTCAATATCCGTCACAGTGCGGCTCTTATCCTCAATCCGGGAAATGGAGCCGCGACAGATATAAATGGCCAAGGTTTCTAATCTGTTGGAAACCCCTTGCTGGCTGAGTCCTCTTTCCAGACGCAGCGCTCTGACCTGATCGCCGACCATATTCTTTTGGTTTCCATCGATGATTCTAGCCATAGAATGTCCTCACTATTTGTTTCTACTCATTGGAAAGGGAGAAGGCTTCCAGCAATTTATACATGACATCACAGGCAACCTTGTGTTGCGCCGGGGACAACCGCTCCAGCCGCTGGGCTACGTCGCTGGTGTCCTGTTTGGGTTTCCCATAAAACAGCAGCTCATCACTAGAGATAGACAGAACCTGGCAGATACGCCGCAAAGCAGACAAGGAGATTCCGGATGCGCCACGCTCGATGGCGGACAAGCTTTTCGGTCCAAGGCCGACCATTTCAGAGAAGCGTTCTTGGGTAAAGCCAGCTTGCTCCCGTGCACGTTTGATGTTTTCACCGACTTCGACGTTGATTGCTTTTTTGGATTTCAAGTTAACTCCTCCTTTTGCCATTAGTTTATGTAATGGAGAAGTTGACTAAAACATGCTAACTACATTATAATAAGTGATGGTAATAAAGCGAGTTGGGGCCATATAGAAAAAATGGACTGTCGGATTGGAGAAAACTATGGATGGAAAGAAAACGTGGATGTCGCCTTTCGAACTGGGCGATGAAGTGGAAGGGCTGGGACAAGACCTGCACCGCAGTTCGGTATGAGCTGTATTGGTACCGCCTCCGGAAGGGGATTCCTTTGAAGGAATATGACAGCCTGCACAGTGTAGCCGCCTACGGCAGGGAGGACATGCCGGAGTACTTTGGCGCTTACTCTGTTCCCCAGCATACCCCCAGGGGATACACCCTGCGCTACCGGCAGATCCTCAGAGGCGAAAAACGGATAAAGAATCCCCGGACGGACTGGAGGAGACCCAGAACGTCCGGGGATTTTTGCGGTCAAAAACTGGTCCGGGACAAGGGAATCACGTTGATCACCGGCTCCTCGTAGGGGTGGACGGCCTTGATGGCCTCGATGGTTTGGTCCACCTGCTCCGTCCGGCAGGTGACCTCCACCTTCAGCTCGGGCTCTTGGCTGCGTTCTCCCTGGGCGCCCAGGTAAGGGTTGGTCCCCGCCAAGGGACGCCAGCAACTGGTGACGGGGGAGTAGGACAGACAACTGTCGTAATGGCCGATATGCCCCGCGTCCACATCCTGGAGGGCCCGGCGGAGGGGTTCCAAGTGGGAGCTGGGGATAAAAATTTCCAGTTTACAGTATGGGAAGGGGATCATAAGGGCTCCTTTCTGGGTTGTGGGGGATGTTTTCCCCCAAAAGTACAGTGCGTGGGGAAGGGGTTTGGGGAAGCCAGAGGGTCACCCGACCGCCGATGGGGGTGTTTTCCAGCAGGAGGCCCCCGCCGTGGGCCCGGGCGGTTTGCAAAACGGAGTAGAGGCCCAGCCCCAGATGGCCCTCTTGGGGGCGGCTGGCCGATTCGGTGTAAAAGGTCTTGCCCGCCTTGGACAAGGCCTCCGGGGAAAAGCCGGGGCCGCCGTCCTGCACCCAGAGAGCGGTCACTTGGTGGGACAGGCCCATGCCGCAGAGCAGGTCTTTTCCCCGGGGGGTGTAGCGGATGCCGTTGCTCATCAGGTTTTCCAGGGCCCGCAGCAGGGTGTCTTCCTCCACAAGCACTGTCTGCTGGGGAAGGGGGCCGGCGGCCCAGTGGAAGGACACACCCTTTGACCCGGCCAGATCCCGGCCCAGTGTGGCCCAGGTCTGGGCCAGGTGGGAGAGGGACACAGGGACCCTGGCGGCGGGAAGGGGAGATTCCGCCGCGGCGGCGCAGAGGCGGGTGACATAGTCCCCCGCGTGGTCGGCCCCACGCAGGATGGCCTGGACACACGCCTGCTGTTCAGGGGAGAGGGCGTCCTCACTGAGGAGCTCCGCATTGCCGCCGATTACGGTTAGAGGGGTCTTCAGGTCGTGGGCCAGAGAGGCCAGCAGCTCTTGCTTTTGCTGCTCCGCCTCCCATTGGGCCTGGAGAGAGGCAGCCAGCTCCCGGCGCAGGGTGTCCAGGGCGGTGAGGGCGGCCTGGAACTCTTTGATCCGGGCCCGGTTGGGACTGTCCGCTGTCAGCTCCCGGCGGGCAACCGCGTCGCAGGACAGGGTGACGGATTTGACGTCCTGGCGGAGGAGGGCCGTGTACCGGCGGGTTTTCCCCAGGGCGGTCAGCCCCAGGAGGAGAAGGAGCACCAGCAGGGCGGTGATCTGGAAGTCCGGAAGGGATTCCTGCCAATCCAGGGTGGCATAGTGGGTCCTGTAATCGTATTGCAGCAGGCAAAGCCTCCCGCCCGAAAGGGGGACCGGCCAGTGGTATTTTGGATAGAGAAGCCCCTGGGGGGAGGAATCCCCGGCCAGGAAACGCCGGGCCAGCCGCTGCTGGGCCTGGGTCATGTTGGTTTGCCCCAGCGTACCCTCTTCTACCAGGGCCCAGCGGTAGTAGAAGGGGATCACGTCGGGGGAAAAGTCCTCCTGGGCCTGGAGCAGGGCGGCGGTTTGGGCCAGGTTCTGCTCCCCGGCGTCGGCCCGCAGGACCAGGCCCCCTTGGATGAGGAGGCAGAGAAAGAAAAACCACACCCCGCAGAGCACCGCCCAGAGGGCGGCGGTGCTGAAAAGATAGCGCCAGAAAATGTGGTTGAGGCTTAGCTCTCGTTTCGTTTCCATCGGTATCCCACTCCCCATACGGTTTCAATGGGGTTTTGCCCCCACACCCGGAGCTTGGCCCGGATATTTTTCACGTGCTCGGTGACGGCGCTTTGATCGCCGGGGGCGTCGAAGCCGAAGACGGTTTCGTAAATCTGCTCCTTGGAAAAGGTTTGGCCGGCGTGCAGGGCCAGGTGCTCGCAGATAGCGTATTCTCCCCGGGTGAGGGCCACCGGCTGGCCCTCCCGGTAGAGTGCTTTTTCCCGCAAGTCAAATTCCAGACCGCCCCGGCACAGCCGCCGCTGAGGGGTGCGTTCCTGCCGGCGGAGATGGGCGGCCACCCGGGCCCGGAGCTCCCCCAGGCGGAAGGGCTTGACCAGATAGTCGTCGCCTCCCAGGCCCAGGCCCCGGATCACATCGGCCTCCCCGGTTTTGGCGGTGAGAAAGAGGATGGGGCAGTCGGCCAGGGCGCGGATTCTCCGGCAGGTGGCAAATCCGTCTTCGCCGGGCATCATCACGTCCAGAAGAATGCAGTGGGCCCACTGGCAATGGGCCTCGGTGACGGCGTCTCCCCGGTCCAGGGCGGCGACCTGGTGGCCCTCGCGGGTTAAAGCGGTGACCAGGAGGCGGCGCAACTCGGCGTCGTCATCCACGGCTAAAATGTGGGCCATAAAGCCCCCTCCTTTCAGCCCGCAGCCAGGAACGAAAGCCAGGACAGGGCATACAAAAGATAGATGTGGGCGGGATAGAAGAAATAGAAGAAGCGCTGATATCCCCGGCCGCGCTGTCCATTATAGCACAGCAGCAGCGGCGCTGCCAAGCAGCCCCCCATCCATTCATAATAGGTGGTGAGCATTTGGATGGGCTGGAAATCCGGCAGGGTGCGCACTTGGGAGTAGACCAGCAGAAAATGCCAGCCAAACTCCACCGCCACCAGGGCCGCCACCTGGAGGGGACGGTGCTTTCGGGCCAAGTAAAGGACGATGCCGGAGAGCAGAACGGGGGTGCTGAGATCCCCGGTGAGGTTTATCATCGGCAGCCCCGTGTAGCTCAGAAGCCCCACGACAGTGGCGGCGGCGGGAAAGGCCAGGGTGAGCCAACCAGCCAAAAAGGGCCAGGCCAGCAGAAAGACCAGCAGGCAGAGCCCCAGCAGGACTCTCTTGCCCCGTCGGCTGGCCAGGCAGTCAAAGGCCAGGTAAAAATACACCAGCAGCACGAAGGTGGAGAGCATGGAGTTGGTGGGGAAGAAGCCGTCCGGCCGCACCAGCAGGCCGCCGTACCGCATGAAGAAGAGGAGCAGACCCATGGGCGCGGCGATGGCCAAGAGCTTGCAGTAGTAGCGCCTGCGGCTGTGGGTGTGGGAGTAGCCCTCCACCAGGCAGAAGAGGAAGAGGGGAGCGGCCAGCCGCCCGGCCATGCTGAACCACAGGGGGATGCAGCCCGTGTGGCTGAAGAAATAGTGAATGTGGTCCAGGACCATGGACACCAGGGCAATGGCCTTCAGCCCGGTGTCGGTGAGTCCCCAGGCCTGTCCGGTGGGGCGGACCGCGAGAGAATGAGGCATAAGAAACCCTCCTTTTTGAAGTTGACAGCACCAGCATACCGGGAAATTCTAAGGAATTCATAAGGAAAGAATCTTTTTTTCAGCCATCCGGGGAAAACCCGGGGAAGAAAGGGGAGCGAAACAGAACCCCTTAAAAATTCCATCTTAAAAAAGTTGCGGAGATTTGTCATGGGTGCAAATCTCCGCAACTTTTTTGATTGGCTGACGTTGGATTTTGATCTGAAAATGTTTTTTGCAACGGGGGTTGTTCAAGGGCCCTGTGAGGAGGACGGAAGAAAGAACTCTGCATTGCTGGGCAGAGGTTTTTTGGCGGAGATCAGGGGTTTTACCCATTGGATAAATTCATCCACAGCGGGGGTGGGTTCCTTGGCATAGATGATGCCATAGGCCACCTGATACGCCCAGTCCATGGGAAGGGTCACCAGGGCAGGGTGGATATCTGCCCAACTGTCTGGGATCTCCATCATATAGTTCATCTGTTCGCAGAGGTTGAAGGACGCCATGCCATGAAAGGCGGGAACGTCCGCGATCTGAACGTTGGGGTGGAAACGTTCAATTTCGTCTCTGAGCTGGTCCAGAACCACCGAGGCGCCGCGCTGCACCAGAATGAGGGTTTCCCCCGCTAAATCGTCCCAGGTCAGGGAAGTTCGCTTGGCTAACCTGTGGTTTCGGGGAACCGCTACACAGGAGCGCCCCATGTGCAGCAACTGGATGCTATATTCCTGATGCCACCTGGGAGAGGCGCAGGGGCTGACAAAGCAATCAATTTCTTTTCCCAGGGCAGAGAGCATATTTTTCATGCCGGCAGGGCTCTCATCAAAGGGAACGATGGAGATTTGAAAGGGGAGGTCCACATGGTCAATCCCCTCCCAAAGATCCATCAGCGGCTTGCAGGAGCGAAGCATGGAGGTGCCCACGCGGATGGTAGCCTGCCGGCGTGTTTCCTCGGCCTGGGCGATCTGTCTGGCCCGCTGGATGGCCTGTTGGGAGGCCTGTATGAATTGCTTGGCGTCTTCATAAAAGGACTGGCCGGCAGCGGTGAGGCTTGTGCCTTGGTTGTTGCGGCGAAGTAGCTGGATTCCCAGTTGCTTTTCTAAATTGTTCATTTGGTTCATCACTGAGGCGGGGGTGAGATAGAGAACCTTGGCGGCCTGCAGGAAGCTTCCTTGCTCGGCGACGGTGATGAAGGTGAGAAGTGAACGGTGATACATGGAGTCCTCCGCTTTTTGTTTTTCTAAAAGCCATTGTAGCATTTTGGTGGCTTCTCCGTCAACGGGCTTTGGGCTATCATAAAGAAAATGTCAATAGGAGGGATTGTGTTGGAAAACTACGGACTTTTGAGCCTGCTGCCCATGGCGGTGGCCATCACGCTGGTGCTGGTAACCAAGCGCACAGCCACCTCTTTGCTGATTGGTACCCTGGTGGGGGCGGTGCTCCTGGGAGGCAGGGGATTTCTTGGCCGCTGGATGGAGGTCGTCTACAGAACCCTGGGCAGTGAGCTTTGGATTTGGGTCATGCTTTTGGTGGGCTGCTTTGGCAGCCTTGTGGCTCTGTTTGAAGCCTCGGGGGGCATCCATGGCTTTACCAAGATCGCCGTTCAGTTGTGCAAAAATGAACGGCGGTCCCTGCTGGTGACCTGCTTGCTGAGTGTTGTCATCTTTGTGGATGACTATCTGGCCATTCTGGCGGTGGGAGCCACCATGCGCCGGTCGACGGATCGGTTCCAGGTTCCCCGGGAGATGCTGGCTTTTTTGATCTGCTCGGTCTCGGCCGCTGCCTGCGTGATGTTCCCGGTATCCAGTTGGGGAATGTTTGTCACCAGCCAACTGGTGGCCACGGGGATCTGCTCCTCTGGGGAAAGCATGGCTGCCTTTCTGCGGCTGATTCCTTTCCTGTTTTACCCCATCCTGATGGTTCTGTGCGGCTGCCTGTATGGGGCAAAGGTCTTGCCTGTCTTTGGGCCCATGAAGACGGCCTATCTGCGGGAGCAATGCAAAGAACGCGCCGACCAGGACGAGGGGGAGGAGGAACCCCTGGTGAACGGGAAAAAGCCCAGTGCCTGGAACCTCTTTCTTCCAATTCTGGCTATGACAGGGATCACCTTGGCGGTGGGAGATGCTTTATATGGTGTTTTTGGGTGCATCGTTTTTTGCGCCTTGCTCTATCTGCCTCAAAGGCTGATGACGGTAGGGAGGTTTCTCGAGACCTTGCTGGCGGGATTTCGGGATATGCTGGGGATCCTCTTCATTGTGGGCATTGCCTTTCTCCTCCGGGATGTGAATGACTTGCTGGGGATGCCGGAGTTTATCATCGGCTCGGTGGGCGCCATGCTGCCAGTGGAGCTGCTGCCGGTGGTGGCCTTCCTCATCGCCTTTGCCCTGGGTTTTTCTGCGGGGAATTTCTGGGGCGTGTGTGCCATTTCCGCTGCCGTTCTCATCCCCATGGCCCAGGGGATGGGGGGAAATCTGCTCCTGACCTTGGGCGCGGTGGTCTCGGGGATCGTGGCCAGTTGCAATGCCTGCTTCTTTGCCTCCCAAGCCACCTTGGCTGCGTCGGTGTCGGGCATTGACAACACCGCTTATGCGAAAACCGCTCTCCCCCTTCAGGGGGTGCCCTTCGGCCTTAGTGCGGCGGCCTATTTGGCGGCGGGGTATTTGCTGCACTGAGTTCCAATAAGAGAAAGAACATGCCGTGACCAAGTCTGGTCACGGCATGCTTTTCTGGATATGATATTTTTTAGAAAGCCTTCACCTCTGCCAAAAACTGTTCCCAGGCATCGGGGTGCGCCACAAAGTAGAGGGGGCAGAGCTTGCCGGTGACGTCGTAATGGCGAATGACGTGGTCCCGGCCGATGCCAGCGGTGTCACAGAGCCAGGCGGTAAGCTTCACCAGGGAATTGTAGCTGGCCTGGGTGAACTGGCCGGTGTCGTCAGGGTGGCAGACCTCGATGGAGATGGTATCCCGGTTTCGCTCATTGGTGGCCGAGGATTTTTCATTCAGGGGGACACATTGGATGACCTCCCCCTCCAGGCCGATGAGGAAATGGGAACTTACCTGGGTGTCGGGCTGGGCGAAGTAGTCCCGGTTGGCCTGGGCGGAGGTGCCGGGGTTGCCCACATAGTGGATGGCGATGTCGGTGACTCGTTTCATGGTCACCCCCCGGCGGGCGGAGCCGTTGACGGGGATGATCTGGCTGTCCACCCAATCGGGAAGCTGGGCGTTTTTCAGACGGCTCATCTGGCCGAAGCAGCCCTGGCAAACCCCGGCCAGGATGGCCAGGATCAGAAGAAGAGAGAGGAAGAGGGGCCAGCGGCGTGTCCGCCGCCGGCGTCGGGCGGGGGTCCGTTTTGTCTTTGGATTCATGGGATGCTCCTTGGATTATTTCAGTTGCTTGGCCCGATAGGTCCGGTAGAGGAGGGGGATGAGCAACAGGGTGAGGATGGTGTAAAGGACCAGCAGGATGGGGAGTGCCCCTACCACCTTGCCACCCAGTTGGTAGAGATCAAAGTAGCCCAGCACCCGGTTGACCTGGAGGAGCCGGTCGGGCAGCAGGCCCAGAAGGTTGCTGAGCCGGGCACCGATGTCCCCCACCATGAGCAGGGTGGGTAGGAAAATGGCGGCGAAGGGAAAGATGGCAGCCAGGACGGCAGAGTTGCTCTTGGCCGAGATCCACATGGCGGCCAGACCCAGAAAGAGGGTGCCCAGGTAGCCCCCCAGGGCGATGAGAAGGGCGCCCTGGCCCAGGGTGAGGGAATAGAAGGACTTCCAGATGTGGATCTGTAAGGGGCAGCCCGCCCCGTCGGCCCCCAAAAACAGGAGGGTGACGGCGGCGAAGAGGAGAAAGGCCGCCCAATAAACCGCTGTCAGCAGCAGGAGGCCCGCCTTGACCTTGGCGGCGGTGGCTTTCCTGCGGCCGTGGAAGGTGGAGAAGAAAACAGCGTCGGTTTTCCACTGGGCCTCCGAGGAGAAAATCCCCGCTACCAGATAGCAGGCGATGAGGGCGGAAATCATGGCTACCGTGGGGGCGTATTCATAGAGCTGCTCCCAGCCCTTTATGTAGTCCACGGTGATGGGGGTGGGGAAGGCCTCATACCGGGCCAGGAGAAAGTTCTTTTCCGCCTGGGAAAAGTTCGTGTCTGCCTCGTCACTGAGCCAGTCCCGGAGCAGGGCCGTCCGGTTGGAATAGAACCGGGGGGCGTCCTCCGGAGTGAGGGTATTGGCGGTGAAGTAGTCATAGGAGCGGAAGGCTTCGGAGAAGGACTGGTTGAGCAGGTCCCGGATGAGCTCCAGGGCCAACTGCCGGTGGTAGGCGATCTCCTGCTGGACCAGGTCCTCCGACTGGTATTCCGGGGACTGGACCACGTCCTGGATGGCCCCAATGGACTGGCGGAGGGTTTCCTCGTCCAGGGTCCCTGCCCAGGTCTTCTGGTCGGCCCGGAGCTGGCGGACGGCGGCCAGGCCGTATTGGCTCTGGCCGGCCTCGTCCACGTATTTTACGTGGCAGGCCAGATAGGTGGTCACCCCCACCACCAGGGCCAACAGGATCAGAGCGATCCGGTTGCTGGTGCGGGAGAAGATCTTTTTCAATTCATAGCGTGTCATCGGTCTCACCTGCTCTTTCGCCAAAGTAGTAGAGGAAGAGGTCCTCCAGGGTCATAGTTTCCGGGACGGCCTCGGGGCCGGGGGACTCCTGAGAGAGAATGCGAAGCTGGGTCCCCTGGGGCAAGGACTTGAGGTTGGAGACGGGATACCGGTGAAGAAGCTCCCCGGCCTGCTCCCGGGATACGGTGCAGGTCCACACCCGGGTGGGGGCGGTGGAGAGAAGGTCCTGGGTGGTTCCCTGGTGGACCAGGGAACCGTCCTTCATCAGCAGGATCTGGTTGGCGATGTACTCCACGTCAGAGACGATGTGGGTGGACAGCAGGACCAGCCGGTCCTCCGCCAGCTCGCTGATGAGGTTGCGGAAGCGGATGCGCTCCTTGGGGTCCAGGCCGGCGGTGGGCTCGTCCAGAATGAGAATTTTGGGGTCGTTGAGCATGGCCTGGGCGATGCCCGCCCGGCGTTTCATGCCTCCGGAGAGCTTTTTCATCTTCTGCTTTCGCTCCTTGACCAGGCCAACCTGGCGGAGAAGTTCCTCTGTCCGCTCCTTGGCGGTGGCGGGGCGCAGGCCCTTGAGGGAGGCGATGTAGAGCAGATAGTCCTGAACGGAGAACTCGGGGTAGTAGCCAAACTCCTGGGGCAGATAGCCCAGCAGCCTGCGGTAGGAGGGGCCCAGGGCGAAGATGTCCTGGCCGTCCCAGGTGGCAGTGCCCGAGGTGGGGGTCAGCAGGGTGCAGAGCATCCGCATCAGAGTGGTTTTGCCGGCGCCGTTGACGCCCAGCAGGCCGTACACCCCGGTGTCCATAGTGAGGGTCAGGTTGTTTACGGCCGTGTGGTTTTGAAAGGTCTTGGTGAGACCGGTCAGTGTTAATTCCATGCGGGGGTTTCCTCCCAAATTGTTTCACAGGTGGTTTGAAGGTGATAGATGGCATAGAGGAAGTAGAGGGCCGCGCCTGCCAGCATTCCCAGCCACATGGGCAGAGAAATGAGGGCGTAGACTTTGCTGTTCAGGATCAGCAGCACCCACACCGCCGTCCAGGCCAGGCAGAGGGGGACAGCGGTGTAGAGGGCAAAGTCCTGGCGGCAGGACAGGGTCCGCAGACAGATGCAGCAAGTGACCAGGAAGGGGAGCAGGAAGTGGATGATGAGCTCCCGCACCGTGGTTTTTCCCGCCAGCAGGGCCACGGAGAAAAAGAGGGTGAGGAGCACCAGGTCCACCAGACCAAAAAGGATCATCCGGGCGGCATAGACCTGCCGCAGGGAGTAGTAGGAGGTGCACTCGATCTCCAGGGCGCCGCTGGCCCGGTTTTTCCACAGCTCCGGCAGCACCAGCACCACGAAGAGGGGGGCCAGGGTACCCATGGCCCGCTGGACCTCGGCGGTGCTGCCCGCAATCTGGAGCAGCCACCAGAGCAGCCCCAGCACCCCGGCCTGGAGGAGCCACCAGCGCTTGTGGAGGAAGCGGCTTTGCTGGCGGAGAAATTCCAGCTGGGACAGGGGGCGGGAGGCCTCCCGCCGATGGAAGGCCCGGGTGGCGGCCAGGACGGCAGCCTGGATGGCCTCCTCCCGGGGTTGGGGAGAGGGGAGAGGGGGGATGGAAGGGTTCATAGGGGAGCCTCCTTTCGCAGATAGGCGGCCAGGTGCTCCCTGGCCTTGCGGACACGATATTTCACCAGTGGGAGCCCGATGCCCAGAATCTTGGCGATTTCCCCTTGCTTGCGCTCTTGCAGGAAGAAGAGAACGGCTACGGCCTGGAGTTCTTGGGGCAGGGACCGGAAGGCCCCCTCCAGATCCAGGCGGGTGTCCAGGTCCGTCTGCACGGGGGAGTCGGGGAGGGCGTCCAGGGGAAGCTCCTGCCGTTTCCGGTGGTGATCCTTGCAGAGGTTGCCGGCGATGACATAGAGGTAGTTGGCTGCCTTGCCATAGTGCCGGTACCGGTCCAAGGAGGAAAAGAATCGGGCGAAGACCTCCTGGGCGGCGTCTTCGGCGTAGTGGGTGTCCCGGAGGTGATAGTGGCAGTATTTTAAGATTTGGGGGTAGTACTTTCGCACAAAGGCCTCAATGGCCTCGTCGTCCCCCCGGTTCATCCGCTGGAGCAGCCGGAGATCAGGGTCCATGGGAGGGCCTCCTTTCTGGTGGAGTGAAAAGCGCTTTTCATTTAGAATAACGGTGGAAGAGGGGAAAAAGATAGCGTTTGAGAAAAATTTTTGCAAAAAGGCAAAAAAAGTTCCCCGGAAGGTTTCCGGGGACTCTTTTTGCAGTTGGGGTGGATGGGCTCACAGCATGGCGCTGACCCGCTGGTGCATCTCATAGAGCTCGGCGACCATGTCCTGGATGATCTGGGCGGCGGGCTTTACGTCGTGGATGCGGCCCAGGACCTGGCCCATGGCGATCTGGGCGGCCTGGGGATCGTCCTGTTCAAAGGCGGCCTTGGTGACGGTGCCCCGGATCATGGGGTAGAGCTCATCAAAGGTGGGACCGTGCTTCTCAAACTCGATGATATCCAGTGCCCCCTGGGTCTTCAGGGAGCGCAGGGCGTTGCGGATGCTTTGCTGGGTGAGGACGGTGTCGGTCTCTTTGGCGTTGATGACCGTCTGGCGCAGGTTAGGGCCGATGTCGGTTTCCTGGGCCATCATAAATCGAGTACCCACCATCACACCGTCCAGCCCGGCGGCCAGGGCGGCGTACATGGTCCGCCCGTCGCAAATGCCGCCGGCGCCCACCACGGGGAGGGTGCAGCGCTCGGTGGCCAGGGGCCACTGGACGATGGAGCCCACGCCAGCCATCCCCGGGTGTCCGCCCCCCTCATAGCCCACGATGCACACCGCGTCGCAGCCCACGTCCTGGGCGGTGTGGGCGAAGCGGGAGTCGGGAATCTTGTGCATGACCACGCAGCCGGCCCCCTTGAGAATGTCCATAAAGGGCTTGGGGGAGCTGCCGGCGGTCTCTACAATGCGGACCTTTTCCTCCACAATGGCCTGAAGAAAGCCCCGGATGGGGCCGTCGGGCTTGGTGTCCGGGAGCAGGGAGAGGTTCACACAGAAGGGCTTATCCGTCAGGGATTTCAGCAGCTGGATGTCCTCCTGAAAGGCCTCTGGGGTGTCGTAGGTGGTCATGTTGATGGTGCCCAGGCCTCCGGCGTTGGAGACGGCGGCGGCCAGCTTGGGCTTGGAGAGCCATTGCATGGCCCCTTGGATGATGGGGTATTCGATGCCAAACAGTTCGGTGATTCTCGTTTTCATGGTGGTCCCTCTTTGACAAAAAATTTCTTTCCCTATAGTAGCAAGTTTGACGAATCAGGTCAATGGACTTTCCGACACTTTGGGTGTTTTGTCGGGTACTTGGAAAAACAAAATGATACTTTTTTGACCGGGGACTTCCCGGGGATGGGGAAACGTGTTATCCCCGAGCCAGGAAAGAGAGACGGCCTGTAGATGGAGGATTTCCCGAAAAACCGCCCTCAAAACGGGAAAAATCTATAAAAATGAGAGAGAAACCGGCGGGAGACGTTTGACAGACCCCTATGAAAGGGCTTATAATGAAAAAACATAAGAACTGTGAAAGGAAGGATTCACTATGGAATTTAAAACCGCAACCATGGCCGACTTCGACGTGGCCTTTGACTACATCGAAAAACTGTGGACCTACAACACCTATGACAAGGAAGTCATCCGCAAGGTATACGCCGACGTGCTGGCCGATGAAAATAGCTTCGCCTTCTTCCTCATGGACGGCGACACCTATCACGGCTTCTGCCACGGCGCTTATTTTAACACCTTCTGGCTCTCCGGTATGACCTGCTACGTCTCCAGCATCATCACCAACGAGGACGAGCGGGGCAAGGGCTGCGGCATCAAGCTGATGGACCACGCCAAGGAGCTGGCCAAGGCCAGAGGCTGTAAGGCCCTGGTGCTGGACTCCGGAATGCCCCGGACCCAGGCCCACCGGTTCTACGAGATCTACGGCTTTGAAAAGAGCTGCTATGGCTTCGACTATTATCTGGAACCCTGAGAAAGACGGCTTACCTGAAAAATCGGCATCTCCAAGTTGGAGGTGCCGATTTTTTCTGCCCTTTTGTCACATGTTTTGTGACTTTTGTTCTTTACAAGAAAAGGATTCCTTATAGAATAAAAAGAAACAGACATGGAAACCCTTTGGGAAAGGAGACCGGATGAGCTTTCGCAGGATGGAGTATTTTTTGTCGGTGGCCAAGCACTTGAATTTTACCCAGGCCGCCCGGGAATGTTATGTGGCCCAGGCCGCCATCAGCCAACAGATCAAGCAGCTGGAGGAGGAGCTGGGGGTGACCCTCTTTGACCGCGGGAGCAAGGGGGTCAGCCTCACGCCGGCGGGAGCTTACTTTGCCCAACAGTGCCGGAGCATTTTGGACCAATACGAAGGTGCAGTCCGCCAGGCCCGGGCCATTGCCGACGGGGCCAAGCAGGAGCTTCGCCTGGGCATCGGCGGCCTCTATGCCCAGGACGCCTTCCCCGACTATCTCCGCCAGTACCGCCAGCGGTACCCCGACGCCTCCATTTCCCTCCAGGAACAGAGTTACAAAGCCCTTTTGGATGGCCTGCTCCGGGAAGAACTGGACGTGATTGTGCTCCCGGACTACGGGCTGCACCTGACGGAGGACCTTGAGGTTCTGGAGCTGAGGAGTGAGCAGGCTAAATTTATGACCGGACCCCACACGCCCCTGGCCGGGCGGCATTATGTTTCCCATGAGGAGCTGGCGGGCCAGACCATTTTCCACATTGAGGGAGACGATGAGGAACTGGGAGGCCAGACCCTTCCCGACTACTTTGCTCGGATTGGGCTGGGGGAAAACCCCATCCAGCGGGTGAAGACCTTGCTGGAGGCCACCATCCTGGTCCAGGCTGGCCTGGGGGTCGCGGCCCTGCCCGCGGGCATGGAGGGCAAGCTGGCCCGGGATGTGAGCATCTTTGCCATCGAGGGGGACTCCTTCCGCATCCGCACTGTGGCCCTGCGCCGGCGGGGGCCGGGAAACCAGGCGGCCCAGCACTTTTTCCAGGTGATCCGGCAGGATTTGGAGGGGACGAAGCATAAGCCATAAGTTTTGCTTATGGGCCCATCAGTTTTCGGTGTTTCCCAAACTTCGGCGGGTGTGGTATAATAATAACAGGAAGAAAAACTTCCATAAAAAGTTACGAAACCAAAAAGCAGAAGGATTTATGATAAACTTCTGAAAGAATTGAAAGGAGCGCCGATCATGAGCATCAAGCTGGACGCAAAATATGACCTTTATATCAACGGGAAATGGGTCCCTGCTTCCAATGGGAGAGTCTTCGCCACCACCAACCCCGCCACGGGCGAGAAGCTGGCGGAGTGCGCTGAAGCGACCAAGGAGGACGTAGACACCGCAGTCCAGGCCGCTTGGGCCGCTTTCCCTGCCTGGCGGGATATGGGGACGGCACAGCGGGCCGGCATCCTGGAGAAGATTGCCGATATCATTGACGAGAACGCGGAGCATCTGGCCACCGTCGAGTCTATGGACAACGGCAAGCCCATCCGGGAGACCATGGCCATCGACGTTCCCTATTCCTCCGACCACTTCCGCTATTTCGCCGGGGCCATCCGGGTGGAAGAGGGCAGCGCCTCTGTGCTGGACGGCGGCATGCTGAGTATGATCCTCCGGGAGCCCATCGGTGTCGTCGGCCAGATTGTTCCCTGGAACTTCCCCTTCCTGATGGCCGCCTGGAAGCTGGCCCCTGCTCTGGCCGCCGGCAACTGTATTGTCTTCAAGCCCTCCTCCACCACGCCTCTGAGCGTACTGGAGCTGGTCAAACTCATCGGCCATCTGCTGCCCCCCGGTGTGCTGAACGTGGTCACCGGCGGCGGTTCCCGTGCCGGCCAGTATATGCTGGACCACCCGGGCTTTCGGAAGCTGGCCTTCACCGGCTCCACCGAGGTGGGCCTGGACGTGGCCAAGGCGGCCGCCGACAAGCTCATCCCCGCTACCCTGGAGCTGGGGGGCAAGAGCGCCAACATCTACTTCGACGACTGCAAATGGGATATGGCCTTGGACGGTCTCCAACTGGGCATCCTCTTCAACCAGGGCCAGGTCTGCTGCGCCGGCTCCCGTGTCTTCGTGCAGGAGGGCATCTATGATAAGTTCGTGGAAGCTGCCATCAAGGCCTTTAACGGCGTGAAGGTGGGCAATCCTCTGGACCCCAACACCCAGATGGGCGCCCAGGTGGACCAGAACCAGATGCGGAAAATCCTCTCCTATGTGGAGCTGGCCAAGGAGGAGGGCGCTACCGTCGCCTGCGGCGGCGTAACCCACATGGAGGGCGCTTGCGCCAAGGGCTGCTTCATGAAGCCCACCCTGATCGTGGGCGCCACCAACGACATGCGGATCGCCCAGGAGGAAATCTTCGGGCCCGTAGCCGTGGTCATCAAGTTCAAGACGGAGGAAGAGGTCATCGCCATGGCCAACGACTCGGTCTACGGTCTGGGCGGCGCGGTCTGGACCCGAGACATCAACCGGGCCCTCCGGGTGGCACGGGGCGTGGAGACCGGCCGTATGTGGGTGAATACCTACAACCAGATCCCCTCCGGCGCCCCCTTCGGCGGCTACAAGCAGTCGGGCATCGGCCGGGAGACCCACAAGGTGATCCTGGAGCATTACACCCAGCAGAAGAACATTATGATTAACCTCAACGAGGGCCCCTCCGGCTTCTATCCCGCCCAGTAAGCCGGGGCGCGTCAAAGCATTCAGGGGCGGAGGGAGGAATCCCTCCGTCCTTCCGATCAAAACCATCCCAGCAAGACCACCGGCAGCCTGCCGCAAGCGGTTTTGTAGACCAGAGTCAGAAAGGAATCAAAGTTATGTCTACGTATTATTTCGTTCCAAGTAGAAACGTCTTCGGCGAAGGCTCCGTGGCGGAAACCGGCCACCTGATGCAGAGCTTAGGCGGCACCAAGGCCATGATTGTCACCGACGAATTTTTGGCGAAGAATCCCATGACCACCCGTATCCAGACCATTCTGAAGGAGGCCGGTGTGGACTCCGCTGTCTTCGGCAAGGCCGAGCCCAACCCCAAGGACACCAACGTGGTGGAGGGCGAGAAGTTCTATCACGACAACGGCTGTGACTGTATCCTTTCTCTGGGCGGCGGCTCCTCCCATGACTGCGCCAAGGGCATTGGCCTGGTGGCCAGCAACGGCGGCAAGATTGCCGACTATGAGGGTGTGGACAAGGCCCATGAGGCGCTGCCCCCTCTGGTGGCAGTGAACACCACCGCAGGCACCGCCTCTGAGATCACCCGCTTTTGTATCATCACCGATACTTCCCGGAAGGTGAAGATGTGTATTGTGGACTGGCGGGTCACCCCGGCCATCGCCATCAACGACCCCGAGCTGATGGTGGGCATGCCCCCCGCCCTGACCGCTGCCACTGGCATGGACGCCCTGACCCACGCCGTGGAAGCCTACGTCTCCACCGCCGCCAATCCCCTGACCGATGCTGCGGCCATCAAGGCCATCGACAAGATCGTCCACTACCTGCCCCAGGCTGTGGCAAACGGAGACTATATGAAGGCCCGTTCCGAGATGGCTTACGCACAGTATCTGGCCGGCGTCGCCTTCAACAATGCTTCCCTGGGGTATGTCCACGCGATGGCTCACCAGTTGGGCGGTTATTACAACCTGCCCCACGGCGTCTGTAACGCCATTCTGCTGCCTTATGTGCAGGAGTTTAACCTCATCGGCAACCTGGAGCGCTTCGCGGTCATCGCTGAGACCATGGACATTCCTGTGGACGGCATGTCCCCCTTCGAGGCCGGCGAGGCCTGTGTCTACGGCCTGAAGACCTTCGGGCGCTATCTGGGCATCCCCCAGAACCTGCGTTCCCTGGGGGTGAACCCTGCGGACTTTGAGATTATGGCCGAGAACGCCATGAAGGACGCCTGCGCCGCCACCAACCCCAGAAAGGCCACCAAGGAGGAGATCATCGCCATCTTCCAAAAGGCCTACGACGGGGACTGAGAAAGGGCATCTGCGCTCCGGAAAGATCCGTTTTTACACCCTAGGGCATGGCCCCAAGGCTGAGATTCCATTGATATTCCCATGACAAAAGGGGAGCGACAGCAGGTAAGGCTGTCGCTCCCCTTTTTGCCTGTTGGCGAAACCGGGCGGGGGCGGCGGGCGAAGCCCGTTCATCTTGCCCGTTGACTGCTCGGCTGGGTTTGCTATTTCCCCGACGAATTCGGAATTAGTTTTTATCAAACTTAAATTCTGCCTCTACGGTTTTAAACTCGAAGCTATTTTCTTCCGGTTTCGTTCCATCTGGTCGTTCAATCCCTAAAGTATCATAATACGCATTTGTAAATGAAATCTCTTCATAAGGAAAATTACTTTGTAAGTCTTTGATATATTCAAACGGGGTATTGATCGGGGCGACTTCGATCCTTTTGCGAATGGCATCCAGAACGTTTTTTACCTCAGGTCTAACTTTATTTTCCTGTTCTTCTGGATGATGAACAAAATCCTCAAACATTTTCTTGTCCCACCAAATAATCTGTTGCAAAGTATTTGTATTACCAGTGGCGAGGATCAGCCCTAAGAAGTCGCGAAAATTACGGGCAATCGGATAGACATGGTAATCGCAACAAGTTTCTGGATTAACACAAAACACCATATCTCCAAAACCTTTGATAAAGCAGTAGTGTATGCTATTATCCCAGCCAATGATTTCTGCTCCAACGGGAGTGCAAAAATATGGTGTTCCGTCTCCAAGGGCTAAACCAATCCAGCTACCGTCTATCTTTAGTTTTTTATATTTTTCGTAGAGGGTGTTCATTTATATGCCTCCGTAAAATTCCGATTTATCTCTCGGTTACTTAGGTTAAGCATATCATGTTTTCCAACGATTTTCTATATAGCTCCCCTTTGTTTTTATTGAATCATAGTCTAAAAAGTCCTCCGTGGGCGCTGGGCGCCACGGAGGACTTTTGGGATCAACCTGTTAAAACACGCCGGTATAGCCGTCGATGTAGTAATCCAGAGCCACCAGCTCCTGCACCTGGGTGCCGTCCTTTAAGGTGCCGGTGCAGTGGAGCTTAAAGGTGATGACCGGATAGGTGAGTTGGTTGGCGGTGACGGTTTCTGTGGCGGCCTCTTTGGCGGCGGCCTCGTCGAAGCGTAGATAGACCAGCCCGAAGGCGTCTGGCAGGGTGACGGTAAAGTCCTCCCGGCGGCTGATCTTCCGGCACTGGTCCTTGACCTTGGCCGGGGTGGTGTACTGCTCGATCTCACAGGGCAGGCCATTGGCGGTGGCGGAGGTCACCTGGAAGGAGGTATAGGCCTCCTTGCTCCCCTTGGTGGGGGCAAAGGAGAAGACGAGCTTGCCCTTCTGGCAGGTGACGCATTCCTCCTCCCAGAGGCACCGGCCGGCTTCATACCGAATCCCCTGGTCGGCCAGGACGGCCTCCAGGGTTTTGTCCGAGTCTTTCACCTTGGCGGTCAGGGCGTTGGCGGAAATCCAAGCCACGTCGCCCCGGTCAAAGGAGGTGGTGCCGGCGTGGTACTGACCGTCGGTGATCCCCAGCTTGTCGGAAAGGGTCCAGGCGGAGTCCCAAGCGAAGTCTGTGCCGGAGTCATAGCCCATGGCCCGCAGCACGAAGGTCAGGTATTCCGAGGGGGAAATGGGCAGGTCCGGGTCAAAGCCGTTGGGGCGGGTGCCGTTGGTCAGGCCGTTGGCATAGGCGTAGCCCACATAGGGCTCGGCCCAGGCGGGTACGTCTTCGAAAGGCGTGGTCCAGGTCCCCTCCAGGGCGGCCTTTTCCTGGCCGATGAGGCGGACCAGCATGGTCACCCCTTCGGCCCGGGTGGGCGCGTCTTCCAGGGAGAAGACGGGGAAGCCCTCTTCGTCGATGCCGGTGCCCAGGAACAGGCCCATGGAATAGAGCCGCCAGGCGGCGGCTTCCTCCTCCTCCGCCGGCGCAGCCAGGGCGGGGACGGTCAGGGAGAGGCTCAGAGCCAACGTCAAAAGGATGGTTGCGAGTTTTTTCATTGGGGTCTCCTTTGTGTTTCTCGGCCCTTGGAAAGGGCGGGGCTGGTGGGGCCTTAGAAAAGCCCCAAATGTTCCAACAGGATCTTCACGCCCAAGAGGATCAGGAGCAGACCGCCCAGGGCCTCCGCTTTGGACTGAAAGCGGGCGCCGCAGAGGTTGCCCAGCTTCACGCCCAGGGCGGAGAACAGGAACGTGACCAGGGCGATAAAGGCCGCCGCCGGCAGGACGTCCACGGAAAGGAAGGCGAAGGTGATCCCCACGGCCAGGGCGTCGATGCTGGTGGCCACGGCCATGGCCAGCATAATCCGAACCCCCAGGGAGGCGTCGGCCTCGTCTTCGCCTCCGCTCCAGGCCTCCCGGAGCATATTCAGCCCCAGAATCACCAGCAGGGCAAAGGCGATCCAGTGGTCCACGGCGGTGATATAGGACGAGAACCGGGAGCCCAGGAACCAGCCCAGCAAGGGCATGAGCCCCTGAAAGCCCCCGAACCACAGGCCCACAACGGCGGCCCGCCCCAGGGTGACCCGGTCCATGGCCAGGCCCTTGCAGATGGAGACGGCAAAGGCGTCCATGGACAGTCCCACCGCCAGCAATGTCAATTCCAAAAATCCCATACGGTTTGACCTCCTGCCTTACAGTATGCGCCCCACGAAGGCGCTATACCCGAAAGACGAGGGAGGAATTACTGACCGATGGTCTCCCAGGCCTTATCCAGGAAGGTCTCGTCGTAGATCTGGTCGGCGGTCAGGTCGCTGGTGATGCCACCTGCCAGCTTGGTCAGGGTGAGGCCGGCCTCAAAGCCGGAGTCGGTGTGATAGCCGGTGTAGTTGGCCATTTCATGCTCTTTGTCATACTGGGCGTCATAGAGGAGCTCCTCGGGGGTGCACTCGAAGATGGTCTGCAGCTGCTCCGCGATCTCCTCGGGGGTGGCGCTCTCCATCCACTTCAGGGCCTTGGTCATGGCGTTGACGGCCTTCTGGACCAGCTCGGGGTTGGACTCGATGAGGGCGTCGGAGGTGATAACGGTGAAGAGCTCATAGCTGTCGGAGCCGATGATGCCCTTGATGACCTCACTGTCGGTGCCGTCGATGATGACCACACCGCCCTGATCCAGCAGCTTTTTGGCGGACCAGGGGTTGGTGGAGACGGCCCCCTGGAGCTCCCCGTTGGCAATGGCGGCGGCATAGCCGGCGCTGGCCATGGTGGAGATTTCCACGTCGGTGCCGGGGGTCAGGCCGGCGTTGTTCAGGCAGGCCATGGCGAAGGAATAGGGGCCGCTGTTGGTGCTCAGGCCGCCGGCCACCAGACCGCCCTTCAGGGAGTCGATGGTGGTGTATTCAGGCCCGCAGCCGATGAGCTGATAGGGATACTTCTGGGTGGCGGACAGGACGATTTTGCAGCCCTGGCCGGCCTCGTTGACCATGAGGGCGGTCTCAATGCCCTTCAGGCAGAACTGGGCGTCGCCGGAGAGGACGGGGTTGGTGGCGTCGCCACCCTTGATGGTCTCAAAGGAAACATCCAGGCCCTCTTCCTCAAAATAGCCCAGGGATTCCGCCAGATAGGCGGGGGCCCAGTGATAGCCCCGGACATCCTCGGTAAAGACGACCTTCTCCAGCTCACCTTCGGTCTGAGAGGCGGAGGGATCGGGGTCAGCCTCTTGCTGGCCGCAGGCGGCCAGCAGACCCAGGCACAAGGTCAGGCTGAGCAGCAGGGCAAGTAGCTTCTTCATAACAATACTCCTTTTTGTGTTTTTTGATGGGGTTCCATCTTTCTTTATCATCACCGCGCAGCGGAAATGACCGGGAAGGGGGAATTATTGCCAGCGCAGCAGGTGTTTTTCTACCAGGTGGAGCACCCCGTCCAGCAGGATGATGATGACCACCAGCACCAGCACGCAGCAGAGGACCCGCTGAGTATTGAAGCTGTCCCCCGCTGAGGAGAGGAGCCAGCCCATGCCCCGGGTGGAGCCCAGATACTCCCCCACAATGGCGCCGGACAGGGAGAGGCCCAGCCCGGTGCGCAGGCTGGTGAGGACCCAGGGCAGACAGGCGGGCCAGAGGACCTTTTGCAGGATCTGCCGCCGGGAGCCCCCCAGCAGACGGACCGCGCCCACCAACTGAGGGTCCACGTTGCGGACGCCGGCGTAGAGATTAAAGGCAAAGACGAAAAAGACCATCAGGGCCGAGATGAGGACCTTGGACTGCAATCCCAACCCGAACCAAATGATAAATAGGGGGCCCAGGGCCAGCTTCGGCAGGCCGTTCAGGCCGGTCATCAGAGGCATGAGGGCCCGGCTCACCCGGGGGAAGAGGCCCAGGGCCAGCCCGGCCAGGGTGCCCAGCACGCCGCCGAAGAGGAGGCCCAGCCCGGCCTCCTGCAAGGTGGTGGAGAGGTGCTTGGCCATCATGCCGCTGGCAACCATCTCCTGAAACTCCTGCCAGAGGTGGCTGGGGCGGCTGAAAAAGAACTCGTTGATGTGCCCCCCAGCGGCAACGGCCTCCCAGCATCCCAGGGCCAGCACCAGGATCAGCACGGTCCAGACGCCGGGGCTGAGTTCCCGTCGTTGTTTTTTCATGGCCTGCCCTCCTCTTGGGGAAGCTGGGCTTCCAGGTCCTGCCAGATGGTCTGCTCCAGCTCCACAAAGTGGGGGGAGAACTTCACGTCCATCACCCGCCGGGGGCGGGGGAGGTCGATGGCGTACTCCCGCACCACCCGTCCGGGGCGGGCGCTGATCAAAACCACCCGGTCGGCCAGGGTGATGGCCTCGGTGAGGTCGTGGGTGACATAGAGAATGGTGGAGCCGGTGCTCTCCCACACCGACAGGATATCATCCTGAAGGCGCTGGCGGGTGAAGGCGTCCAGGGGGGCGAAGGGCTCGTCCATCATCAGGATGGAGGGATTCACCGCCAGCACCCGGGCGATGGCGGCCCGCTTTTTCATGCCCCCGGAGAGCTCCCGGGGATAGCTGTTCTCAAAGCCCGACAGCCCCATTTTTTCCATCAGGGCCCGGGCGGTCTCCCGGCGCTGATCCTTTGGGAAGCCCCGCAGCTCCATGGCCAGGGCCACGTTGTCCAGTACCGTCCGCCAGGGCAGCAGGGTGTCGGCCTGGGAGATGTAGCCCAAAGCGGGGGAGAGCCTCTTGGCGGTTTGGCCCGCCAGGCGGACCTGGCCGGCGGTGGGGGGGATCTGACCTGCCAGCACGTTGAGCACCGTGGTTTTGCCGCAGCCCGAGGGCCCCACCAGGGCCACCAGCTCCCCCTGTTCCACCGACAGATTCATCCCATCCAGGGCCAAAAGGGGGGGCTGGCCGTTGCGGGAGGCAAAGGACACCGTTACATTTTCCAGCTCCAGCAATGCCATAGCGGGCTCCTTTCCAGTTTCGTTCTTTCTAATCTGCATTATTTTTATTATAAAGGGAAGGTAAAAATATGTCAACTGAAACAACAGAGCGTGTTGACACCCGGCAGGCGGGAAGGGAATAGGCCCACACAAGAAGAGCAAAGCCACCGGAGTGGGCTTTGCTCTTTTGGCGGCGGCTCAATCCTTGTTTCGGAACTGACCCCGGATGATCTTCCCGTTGGCGTTGTGAGCCAGAGAATCCACAAAGACCAGCTCCCGGATCTTTTGGAACCCGGCACAGCTGTCGTTGTGGAAGGCCATGAGTTCTTCCAGCAAGGCCTGGCTGGGGGCGCAGCCAGGGGCCGGGACCACATAGACCTTGATCCGCTGGCCCAGGTTTTGGTCGGGCTCGCCGGTGGCCAGGCATTCATAGACCGCCGGGTGGAGGGAAAGGGCCGCCTCAATTTCCACGGGGCTGACCCGATAGCCCTTGGTTTTGATCATGCCGTCGGAACGGCCCAGGAAGAAGAGAAACCCCTCTTCGTCCCGGGTGGCCATGTCGCCAGTATGGAACAGCATGCCGTCCCACAGGCGGCGGGTGGCCTCCTCATCCTGGAGATAGCCCGTCATCAGGCCCTCGGGCGGGCGGCCTTTGTCAGCCACAATGACGATTTCTCCCGGCTGGCCGGGGGGGGCGAAGGAGCCGTCCTCTGCCAAAATTTCCACATGGTATTTGGGAAGGATCTTACCCACCGAGCCCTCCTTCCGGCCCAGCCGCTTGGAGGCGGCGGCGATCAGGTTGGTCTCAGATTGGGCGTAGCCCTCGTAGAGCACATGGCCGGTCTGCTCCTTCACTGTCCGGGCCAGGTCCGGGGAGAGCTTTTCCCCGCCTACGGCGTAGTTGGTGATGGAGGACAGGTCGTACTTGTCCATCCCCACCTCGGTGAGCATCCGGTAGACGGTGGGCTGGGCCATCATGCCAGTAGCCCGGACTTCTTCCAGGCAGGCCAGGACCTTTTCCGGGGGGAACCGGTCATAATCATAGACCAGCAAGGCCCCCAAGTGGAGCCACTGGCCGTAGAACTTGGTGCCTGAGACCACCTCCCAGCCGGTGTCTCCGGTGGCGAAGTGGAGGGAGCCCTCGTGAATATCCTGCATATACCGGGCCCCCCAGTGGTTTGCCAGGGGATAGGCGTGGTTGTGGAGCACGCCCTTGGGCTCTCCTGTGGTGCCGGAGGTGAAGTAGAGCAGGAGGGGGTCGTCCCAACGGGTCTCCACCCGGTCCATGGTGGTGGGCTGGTGGGCCAGGGCGGCCAGCAGATCCTCAAAGCCTTCCCCGCCGCCGATGGAGAAGCGCAGGCAGACACCGGTTTCCTCCGTCGCGGCCAGAAGGGTCTCCCGGCTCTCCTGACAGGTGACGATGCAGCGGACGGAGGCCTTTTGCATCCGGTAGACAAAGTCCTTTTGTGTCAGCCGGTAGTACACGGGGCTCAGAATCAGGCCCAGCTTGTGGGCGGCCAGGGCCACTACCCAATAGGTCCAGTGGGTGCGCAGGGAGGTCATCAGCACGTCGCCCTTTTTCAGCCCCCGGCGCTGGAAGAGGTTGGCGGCCTGGGTGCTCAGGTCTTTGAGCTGGCCGAAGGTCAGCCGGACCTCCTCGTCCCGGTCATTTCGCCACAGCATGGCCAGCCGGTTGGGGTAGCGTGTCCCCAGCACGTCCATAATGTCGTAGCCGTAGTTAAAGTTTTCAGGGTAGTCGTAGGACCACTGGATGATCTGTCCGTCGGGACCAAAGGTCTCGTGGATATAGCGGGTGGAAAGGTCGTTCATGTCTGCCTCCTTCTCTCTGTTGCAGGAAAAAAGCTCCCGTGTGTTGTGGGAACCCACGGGAGCTGGGATGAAAGCCAAATTTACTTGCCAATGTAGGTGTACACCGCCGAGGGGCGGCCGCCGGTGGAGTAGTCCACACCGCCGATGACGCTGTTTTTGTCGATGAGGTAGTTCATATACCGCCGCAGGGTGACCCGGGAGAGGGAGACGTTTTTGGCGATGTCCTCGATGGAGAGCTTTTCGCTCTTGTGCTCCCGCAGGAAGGAGCAGATGATCTCCAGAGTGACGGGGTGAATGCCCTTATCCACAAACTGGCCGCTGCGCTGGGCCTCGGGGGAGATCACCTTGTCCAGCTCCTCCTGGTTAAAGGCCTTGTCCCCGGAAAAGGCTTCCCGCCGGGCCACGAACTTTTGCAGGGCGGTTTGGAAGCGGTTGTAGTCGAAGGGTTTAATAAGGTAGTCGGACACACCGTAGGAGTACAACTCGCTGACGTGCCGGGCCTCGCTGGCGGCGGTGACCATGATCACGTCGGCCAGGATGCCCTCGGCCCGGAGCTTCACCAGGAAGGTCCGCCCGTCCATCACGGGCATATAGTAATCCAGCATGATCAGGTCCACCGGATGGTTGCGCACGAAGTCCAGGGCCTCCTGACCGTTCTGAAAGACCCCGGCGATGGACATTTTGCTGTTATGCTCTACATATTGCTTGTCGATTTCAGCGACCATAGGGTCGTCTTCCACGATGATAACTTGATACATATACATTCCTCGCAGATAGGAGATTTTATGATAATTATACATGGGAAAACTGGCAAATGCAATATCAACGGAGAAAAAGTTAGAAAGGCGGAACAGAAAAGTTTTGTAGGAAGAGAAAAAGTTTACAAACCGGGAGGAGAAGGGAAAACAGAAAAACCGGGCACGTTGGTTTCGTGCCCGGTTTGAATGGAAAAAGGGAACTCAGCCTGCCATGGCTTCGCTGGGAATCTGGATCTCGGGAATGTTGTTAAAGTCCCGCAGGGTCATCTTCGTGGTGAGCTGGGAGATGGTCATGCCCAGGTCGGCCACATCAGAGCCCATGGATTTTTCCAGCATGGTCTGCATCATGGCGGCCATGTCCATTTCATATTGGACGGGATAATAGGTATCCTTGGCGATCCAGATGCTGATGGGCAGGTCGGCAAGGTCGGTGAGCATGCTGCTCATGTCGCCCAGACCCAGGCCGTCCAACTGCTCCAGGGTGCCGGAGGTCTCCAGAACCTCTTCCAGGTCAGCCCCGGCGATGACGCCGTCGTAACGGGTGGCTTCCGTGCCGTTGACGGTCTCGGTGGCGCCCTGGGTAAAGCTCTTGGCGCTGGAGAGGTATACGTCCATGGCGGCCTTGCCATCCAACTGCTCCATGCCGGTGAGGGAGTCGGTGACGCCGGTCTGCCAGGTGGTCTGGCCGTCCTCGCCCACGGTGCCGGTGGCGATCTGATAGCTGCCGTCCTGCTCCACCAGGTAGATCTGCATCTGGGTGGAGCCGCCCAGCTCACCCATGTCGATCTCCATGTTGGCCTTCACGGCCAGGGGGTCCATGGTGGTGTCCACTTGGTAGGTGGTGAGGATCTCCAGGGCTTCATCCAGGCCGTCGGCCTCCATGGTCATGGTCATGTCCATGTCATAGCCCATGCTTTTGACCTCTTCCATGGCCTGCTGGGCCTTGGCCAGCACTTCCTCGGGGGTTTCTCCGGCGGAAGTGCCGCCGGAGCAGGCGGTGAGACCCAAAGCCAGGGTCAGGGACAGGGCAGCGGCGAGAATCCGTTTTGCGTTCATAAGAGCACTCCTTTTCTTGATTCCGTTGGGTGGATGGGAATGAGGATGGGATCAGTTCCAGTATTCGGTTTTCTGCTTCAGGCCGATGTTGGCGGCCTTGAACTCGGGGTCCTTTCCGGTCTTCCGCTGATCCTGATAGTCCTTCAGGGCAGCCATGGCGGTGCGGCCCAGGATCAGGATCACGGGGATGTTGATGACCACCATCAGGGCCTGGAAGAGGTCGGCAGTGTCCCAGGCCAGACCCATGCTCAGCATGGCGCCCAGGAGGACGATCACGGCGGCCACGATCCGGAAGCCGGTCATAAAGGCGTGGCTGGGGTTGCGCTTAAAGATAAACCGCAGGCAGCCCTCGCAGTAGTAGTAGTTGCCGATGAGGGTGGTGAAGGCAAAGAGGGCCATGGAGACAGCGATGAAGATGGGGCCGAAGTTCCCCAAGGCGTTCTGGAGGGCGGCCTGGACATAGGGGGCGCCGGCCATTTCCTCGGTGGGGGCCACGCCGGAGCACAGGCACATCAGGGCGGTGGCGGAGCAGATGAGGATAGTGTCGATGAAAACGGACAGCATCTGCACCAGGCCCTGCTTGGCGGGGTGGGAGACGTCGGCGGTGGCGGCAGCGTTGGGGGCGGAGCCCATACCGGCCTCATTGGAGTACAGGCCGCGCTTGATGCCCTGCATCATGCAGGAGCCAGCAAAGCCACCGAAGATGGCGGAGAAGTCGAAGGCGCTGACAAAGATGTTCTTAAATACGGTGGGCACCAGGTTCAGGTGCATCAGCACCACCACCAGGGCGATGACCACGTAGATGACGCCCATGATGGGCACCAGCACGCCGGTGACCTTGGTCAGCCGCTTGGCGCCGCCCAGGACGCAGGCAGCGAAGAGGATGGCCAGAATCAGGCCAATGACAAAGGGAGTGCGCTGGCTGTAGAAGCTAAAGCCGGCGAAAGCGGACTGGAGGTTGTAGGAGGCCAGCATATTGTAGCCCACGGCGTAGGTCAGGATGATAATCACCGCGAAGATCACCCCCAGCCACCGGTGGCCCAGAGCGCTTTCCATGTAGTAGGAGGGGCCGCCATAGCTGGTGCCGTCCTTGTTTTTTCGCTTATAGATCTGGGCCAGGGTGGACTCCACAAAGGCGGAAGCGCCGCCCAGGATGGCGGTGACCCACATCCAAAACACGGCACCGTAGCCCCCCAGACAGATGGCGGTGGAGACGCCCACGATGTTGCCTGTGCCCACCCGGGAGGCGGTGGAGACCATTAGGGCGCCAAAGGAGGAGATGCTTCCCTTGGTTTTGGGCTTTTCTGCCACCACCCGGAAGGACTCGCCCAGCAGGCGGACCTGGATGAACTTGGTGCGGAAGGTGAAAAACAGACCCGCAACCAAAAGGAAGAGCGGGACCCACGGCATGTAGAGGAACCCGCTGATAGCATTGACCACATCGTCAATGGCTTGAAGGATTGGATTCATAATGACTCACTCTCTCTTCTATCAATTCTCTTGGGCGTACAAATCCCAATACTATCATTCTACTGGAAAAGAAGAAAAAATGCAAGAAAAACCGACAAAAAGGACCCGGCGCCATTTTCATGGCGCCGGGCAGCAGGGAGAGAAACGCGAGCCGCGGGGAGATCCATCCTATGTAGCGTGCCAAGGCACTACCGCGGGCGCTTCCTTGACGGTCCAGGAAGAAGGACCGAAAAAGTTGTAGTGGATACTTACTTGTTGCGCATTGCGTCCAGATCCAGATCGCCGAACATGTTCTTCATACGCTCGTGAGAAGACATCTTGTTTCTCTCGCCGCCGGCGGCAACAAAGAGGATAAGGCCAACCACCAGGTAGATCACGAAGACGATCAGGGCCTTCTTGCCGGCGAAGAAGGGGGTGAAGGGCAACAGGGAGCCGACGAAGTAGATCACACCGGCGATGGCAGCCCACACAGCGATGGGGGTAGCCAGCTTGTAGGGACGCTCCACATTGGGCATATCCTTCCGCAGCTTGAGCAGGGACAGGGAGGAGATCATCCAGGAAAGGATGAAGGCCACAGCGGAGAAGGTTGTCACCGTGTCGATGGCGTTGGCACCAGCGAAGGGGCCAATGAAGGACAGGATGGTAACCACATACAGGCCGTTGATGGCGATGCCGTTCTTATCCTGCTTGGCGAACCAGCCGGGGATCATG
>JALERU010000072.1 GCA_022764045.1 Clostridiales bacterium
ATGCCGTGCTGGATCCCGAGCTCATCATGACCGCTCCCGCTTCCGTGGCTGCTGCCTGCGGCGTTGACGCCCTGATCCACGCCATGGAGTCCTACATCAACACCGATGCCAACCCCTTCTCCATGGCTATGGCTGAGAAGGCTATGGAGCTCATCGGCGGCAACATCCGCAAGTTCGTGGCTCGCCGGAACGATCCCGACGCCGCTTGCGCCATGATGCTCGGCTCCACCTTCGCTGGCATCGCTTTCGCCAACAACCGTCTGGGCGACATCCACGCCATGTCTCACCCCGTTTCCGCATTCTATCATGTGGCTCACGGTGTGGCCAACGCTGTGCTGATGCCCACCATCTTCGAGTTCAACGCTCTGGCTGCTGACGAGCGCTATGCTAACATCTATCAGTACATCACTGGTAAGGAAGCCGGCGAGGACTTCGTGCCCCAGATGCTGTGTGACGCTCTGCGTCAGATGAACGCCGACCTGGGCATCCCCGCCTGCCTGGCAGACGTGGGCGTGACCGAGGACAAGATTCCTCAGATGGCCATCGACGCCATGAAGAGCGGCAACGTGACCGTCAACCCCAGAATCACCACCGTGAAGGACGTCGAGGCCCTGTATCACAAGGCTATGTACAAGTAATCCTTCCCAAGGGATTTTTGAAAGAGACCGGCTTCGGCCGGTCTCTTTTTTGTTGTCCTTTTCCGGGCAAACCAAAAGGGTGGTCACAGTTTTTCGCTGTGCCACCCTTTTGGTGATTCCTTATGGCCTGATTTCGCTTTTCCTTAGGCAGTTCCCACAATCAATCGTCGCCTGTGAAGATGGCGGCGAAGTCGTGGAACATCCGGGCCACCCGGCCCCAGAAGCCCAGCTTAGGCTGATTGGCGGCCTCGTCGGCGGCCTTGGCGTCTTCATCCACCTTGATCTCCTGGGTCCGCAGGACCAGTTGGATGCTGTTGGGGGTCTGGTTTTCCTCCGAGGTCAGGGAGACCATTTCAGCGTTGCTATCCATGTTGAGCAGGTTGTTTTTCTCGCCGGTGTACTCGTTCCACTTGTCCTCTACCAGGTCCTGGATGGTGTTGTTGGCGGTACGCATGGAGTCAGTGGCCCCCAGGCCGCTGGCCATCTGCCGCAGGGAGGAGGACAGGCCGGTGAGGGATTTGTCCATGCCCTTGTCAATGTCCGGGTCGGCGGCTTTGATCAGGTTCTCAAAGGTCCTGGTGAAGGCGTTCAAATCGTCCAGGAGCTTGACCGAGGCGTTGACCTGGGTGACGGCATCGTCCAGGGCTTCCTGGGCGTTGGGCTCGTACTTGGTCACGGTGTCGGAGAGGGCCTTGCTCTGCTCCAGAATGGTGTCTGTGCGGCCCAGGAGGCTATCTGTGGTCTGAAGGATGGCGTCTAGGTCCTTGTGGAGGGTGTCGCTGTCGTAGTCGTTGATGTTGTTCAGGAGAGACTTCATCACGGACAGGGTGTCCTGGGCGTCAACCAGGAGGCCGTCGTTGGCGTTTTGGGTTAGGGTTTTCAGAGCGTTTAATAGCTTGGCGGTAGGGGTGGAAACATTTTTTATCACTTCATTGAGCTTATGGATGCTTCCGCTGGCCTGGCCCAGAAGTTTGTTGAACTGCTCAGCCTCAGAGAGCTGGCCATCCATATCGTCTTTTTCCCAGTTATAACAGAGGTACGCCAGCATTTTGACATGATCTTCCGTCAGTAAGGCACTGTATTCCTTGTATGCGGCTTGGAATGCCGCTGCGTTTTCTCCTGTTGTGGGATCGTAGCCTGTCTCTGCTTTGGCTGCGGCCTGGGCAATGGTATCCTTATTTTGCAACACAAAAGCTACATAGGATGCTTCGTCAGTTGGGGCTTGAAGCTGTCCACCGCTTTGGGCCGCAATCCCTTCACAAAGTTGTTGAATGGCCACCGCTTTCTTATGATACTCCCGAATCTCTGCAGGCGTATGCCCCTGTACGGTCACTTCCTCAACCTTGATTTCTTCCTTGCTCAGCTTTTCCATGGCATCGCTCAGATCCCCGGTCCGATCCCCCACAGTATCCAAATCATCCCGCAGGTCATCCAGATCATCCTCCAGATACCCCAAAATCTTACTCAGCTTCTTGGTATCGTCCTTGCCGTTCTGAATGACGGTGTTCAGGTCGTCCAAATCCTTCCGCACGGCGCTGAGGCTGGACTTCAGGTCCTTTACGTCCGGACGCAGGCCGTCCACGGTGTCGGAGAGGGTGGTGAGCTTTTCGTTGGTCTCTGCCAGGGCATCCTTGGCGGTTTTCAAATGGCCCACCACAGGGGTGAGGGACTGGCTCAGGTTGGTCATGGAGGCCAGAGCCTGGTCCGCCTCGTCATAGACCCGGTGCTTGCCGGCGGAAAGGGTTCCCCGGCCCTTGTTCAGCTGGTCCAGACCGTCGGCAGTGTTTCTGAGCTTGCTGTCCATGCCGTCCAGGCTGTTGAGGATGGTGTTGATGCTGTCGGTGATGGCGTCGTAGGAATCCTCCACCTCTTCCTTGGCCTCCCGCAGGTCGGCGATCTGGTCCATCTGGGCCAAGGTCACGGGCTGAATCAGGAAGGTGAAGCCGTTGAAGGCGAAGTCTTCCGACCCCACCCGCAGGGTGAAGTGCTGCTCCTCCCCGGGCAGAACCATGTAGAGGACGGCGTCCATGTCGCCCACCTTCTGGACCTGGGCGCCGGGGGCCTCCAGGGAGAGGATATCGCCATCCTTAAAGACCGTCATGGCCTCCAGGGCGAAATTGTTTCTGGCGTATTCCAAGGCGTTTTTGTTGGGATAAATATCCAGGATGACCTCCCCTACCCCGGTTTGGCCGGCCATGTCCTCGGGCTCGGTGTCCACGCCGTTCATCCGGTAGGAGAGCTGGATGGTAAAGGGCATCTCTTGAAAGGGGGCGGCGGTTTTTCCCTCAAAGTAGAAATTCTCCGGGGCGTTTTCTCCCAGGTCAAAGGTCACCTTGTCGCCCTCCACCTGGGCTTCGGTGCGGTCAGTGAGGTTCACCACCTCGTCATAGGCCCCGGTGTCGGAAATGACGGTATTGCCGTTGGTGCGATAGCTTTTCACCACGCTGCCCTCGGTGAGATCACCGAAATAATCCAGGGTGCCGTAATAGGCCTCATCCAGCACGGGGCGCACTGCGGCGGAGGCCGTGGGGACCAGGCAGGAGGTCAGCAGAAGCACGGACAGGCTCGTGGCTCCGGCCCGGGTTCCCCAGGTTTTCCAAGTGTGTTTCATGTTCATCGCTCCTTTTCAGCGGGTTGGGACAGGTCATTCTTCTCATTGGGTTGGCTGGGTGCTGATGGCGCACCCACCTGGGCGGGCTCCGGCAGGTCCTCTGCCGGGGGCGGCGGGGGCAGGGGTTGGGTCTCTTGTGGGGCCCCGGACCGCTTTTTCCCTAAGAAGCGGGGGAACTTCTCCCGCGCCAGGTGGTTCCGCATCTCCTCCCGGGGGCGGAGCCGCTGCCAGCGGACGGGCAGGGTTTTTCCCGCAGGAATGGGGGCCAGCCACCCCTGACTGGTGCGGCGGATGATGGGTTCGCACACCAGCAGAACGGGGGGGACAACGAACAGGCAGACGATCACAGAGATCAAAGTACCCCGGGCAAGCATGGTGCACAGAGAGGAGACCAGGGACAGGTTGGAGATCAGAGACACCGACACGCAGCTGCAGAAGAGCACCAGCCCGCCGGTGATGATGGAGTGGTCGGCGGCGGTGGCCGCCTTCACCATGGCCTCCCTGGGGTCGTAGCCCCGCTGGATTTCCTCCCGGAACCGGGTGGCGATCAGGATGGAGTAGTCCACCGTGGCCCCCAGCTGAATGCAGCCGATGAAGGTGTTGGCGATGAAAGGGATCTCCTGGCCTATCCAGTAGGGGATGCCCTCGTTGGCATAGATGGCCAGCTCAATGCAGGCCACCAGCACCGCCGGGATGGAGATGGAGCGGAAGACCACCATCACAATGAGGAAGATGGCGATGACTGAGATATAGGTGGTCATGGCAAAGTCCTGGTCCGCCGTGTCGAAAAGGTCCTCCGACATAACTGCGGAGCCTGTGAGATAGCAGCCTGGATCATAGCCCTTAGCGAGCTCATTGATCTGGTTGATCTGCCCGGTCATCTCGTCGGTGCCCGCTTGATAGGTGGAGTTTAGCATGATATAGGTCCATCCCTCCTGCTGGAACATCTCCATCACGTCGTCGGGGATAAAGAAATCCGGCACAGAGTTTGCCACATAGGACCGGAAGGTGAGCACCGAGTCGATTCCCTCCAGCTCCTTCAGTGCGTCCACCAGCTGGACGGTATCCCCCCCGGTAAGGGCGTCCTGATGGATCAGCAGGAAATGCTGGTTCACCATGTCATAGTCCTCCTCCAGCTTATCAGTGGCCACCTGGCTGGAGGCTGTCTCGGGAACCATGTTCCCCATGATGTCATGGTAAACGTCCGTGTGGGTCTGGGAGTAGATGGCCGGCGGGGCCGCCACCAGGGCCACCGCCAGGAAGACCCAGCGGCGCTTCACCAGGAAGCGGTTCATGGGCTCGAAGTCGGGGTTCAGGGCCTTGTGGGTATACTTTTGAATGGGCCGGTCCAGCACCAGCAGGATGGAGGGCAGCACCAGCACCACGCACAGCACCCCCAGGATGACGCCCTTCATCATCACCACGCCCACATCCCGGCCCAGGGTCAGGCGCATGACGCACAGGGCCGCAAAGCCGGCCACTGTAGTCAGGGAGCTGGCCGAGAGGGACAAGAAGGCCTGTTTGACCGCCTGGGCCATAGCGTCCCGGGGGTCTGCGTAATTGGGCAGCTCCTCCCGGTAGCGGTCATACAGGAAGACCGAGTAGTCCATGGTGACCCCGAGTTGAAGAATGGCCACCAGGGAGCTGGTCACAAAGGAGATCTCCCCCAAGAAGACGTTGCTCCCCATGTTATAGATGATCGCCAGGCCGATGTTGAGGATAATGGCCACCGGCAGCAGCCAGGATTCCATCATTATGCTCATAGCCACCACAGCCAAAACCACCGCCGCCGCGACATAAAGGGGCATTTCCTCCGCAAGAAGGTTCTGCATGTCGGTGATCAGGGCGGAGAAGCCGGCCAGGAAGCATTTTTCATTGGTGATCTCATCAATTTCCGCAATGGCGTCGGCGGTGATTTTATCCGCCGCCGGCGCGTCGAAAAAGATCATCATCATGGTGGAGTTTGGGTTGCTGCCGTTCCCATAGAACATGCTCTGCAAATCCTCCGGCAGCATGGACGGGGGCAGCTGCGAGCCGACGCTCCCCGCCATGGACAGCACCTGGCTCACCCCGTCCACCTCTTCGATGGCCTGTTGGAGCTGGGCTGCGTAGTCCGCCGGCATATCCTCCACAATGAGCATCCCCGTAGCCGCCATCCGGAAGGGGTCCTCCAGCAGGGCCTCGCCCTTGGCAGAGTCCAGGTCCTGGGGGATGTAGGCTAAAATATCGTAATTGATCCGGGTAGCCGCGTTGCCGATGATCGCGGGGATCATCATCAGCAGGGCAATGAGCAAAACCAGCTTGGGCTTTCGGGTCACCAGTTTTGCTATTTTATCCAGCATACGCATCGTTCCCTTCCTTGGGGTCTCCCCGGTCTTTGGGGCAAAACTCCTCATATAGGAAATAATTATTTTTTGTTGACTTTTCATCACATGGGGATTATATTATTGGCATAGAGCACAGTCAATACCCAGTTTTTCAAATCAGTGGAATACTCCACAAATTATCCCAATTTGAGGAGAAGGGACCAAAAAATGGAAGTCAAACAGACAAAAAAACTGGACCGCCGCCAGGCCCGTACCAAGCGCCAGATCCGGGAAGCGCTGATGGAACTGCTGGAGGAAAGCACCGTCGACAAGATCACCGTAAAAGCCCTGGCCGAGCGAGCCGACATCGACCGGAAGACCTTTTACCTTCATTACGGCTCCATCGGCGATCTTCTATCGGAAATTCAAGACGAGCTGCTGCAGGAGGTTCTCCAGCTTACCGACGCTTACGATCTGTTTCAACCTGATTTCGACGCCCTGGGGCTCTTTCGGCAGCTCAACGACCTCATCGGCCAAAACTCTGATTTTTACCGCCGGCTGGTCATTGCCGACCAATATAACTTTTTCTATAGCAAGCTCAAAGACTCTTTGAAGGACTTTCTCCATGAAAAGTACCACCAGCGAGAAGCCCTTTCCACCCTCTCCCCGGTAAAGCTGGACCTCTACGCCGAATACGTCACCGCAGGCGTGATGTCCATCTATGTGGCCTGGCTGAAAAACCCCGCCTTTGACCTGGAGGAGGTGGCGGAGGCCGTCTCCGAGATCACCTATGGAGGCGTGCGGGCCGTGCTCGACTCTGTGCTGGCACGAAAAGAAAGCGCCCCCCTTCCCTAACCCCTTCCCCGTTCCCCCGGTGCGGCACTCTGCACCGGGGGCGTCTTTTTCCTGTTTTCCCCATTCCGGTCTTTATCTTTCGGGAAACTATGGTATAATAATAGAATCACTTGGTTTCTATCATTTTCCGATTACCCAGAGGAGGCTTTTTCATGGACCCAACGATTCAGCAGAAGCTGACAGATCTTCTTCGGGCCAACAGCATGACCCCAGACACCTTGCATGGGCCGACCTTGACCCAGCTTTTCCTGTCGCAAATGCGGGTGTCGCTCTATGGCGGCGTGTCTTCCATTCCCATGCTCCCCTCTTTTTTGAAGGCCTTCGGCCCTTTGACCGAGGACACCCCGGTGGCCGTGGCAGAGGTGGACGACCGGGAGGTTCGGGTCTGCCTGGTGACCTTTTCCAAGGGGCGGGCCCGCTGCCAGGCGCAAGACAGCTTTCCCGTGCCTGGCCGGGAGTATCCCGCCCCCTTTGAGGATCTGATCTACGCAGTAGCCGAGCTTCTCCAGCCCCTGCTGGACCGGGCAAAGAGGATCGCCCTGTGCCTTCCCTTCCCAGTGGACTATGACAGCAAGGGGGACGGCTCCATCCGCCGGTTCCCCGGCTCCATGACCGTCCATGACTTTGCCGGAAAGCTGGTGCTGGCCTCCCTGGCCCAGGAGCTCCGGGAGCGGGAGATATCTCCCCTTCCTATGGTCCTCATCAGCCAGCCCGCCGCCGCCCTGTTGGCCGCCGGCGTGCAGGCTCCCGGCCAGCGCCGGTATCTGGGCCTCACTTGGGGCAGCGGCATCGACCTGGGGTTTGTGGCGCCGGGCAGCATCGTTCTCCGGTGGCCGGGCATCCCAGGGGACCTCACCCTGTTCTCCGGCGGCTTTTCCCAGGCCCAGTGCGTCCCCTTCGGCTTAGTGGACTACAGCAAAGACCGGGACTGCTATGGGCCCGGGCTGGATCTCTATCTCAAAATGGTCTCCACGGACTACCTGGGGGAAATCTACCGGCTGGTGATGATTAAGGCCGCCGAGCGCAAGCTCCTCTCCTTCGGATGCAGCCGGGACGTGCTCTCTTTGACCTGGCTGGACCTGGACACCCTGGTGGACTTCCTCACCCACCCGGAAACGGGGGGTACCCTGGCCCATTTCTGCCGGGAGCCCCAGGACCGGGAAGTGGGGCTGGCGGTGGGCAAGGCCGTTTTGGACCGGGCCGCCCGCCTGGTCTGCGCCAATCTGGCCGCCGTCCTCCAGTTCATCGGCGGCGGACGGGAGGCCGACGCCCCCGTCTGCGTTGGGCTTCAGGGCGCCGCCTTTGCAGCGCCTCCCCTGAAAGCCGCCTTTGAGGCCCAGGTCCAGAGCTACCTGCGGGAGGCCCTTGGCCTCCATGTCACCTTGTGGCAGGGGGAGGATATGCTGGCCGTCGGCTCCGCCGCAGGGGCCCTTTACCAGCCCTGACAAGAGAACGAGAAAAAGGAGACAAACACATGAAAATCATCGGCATCAACGGCAGCCCAAAGGCCAAGGGAAACACCCGCCTGGCTCTGGATACCATGGGGGAGGTCTTCGCCCAGGAGGGCATCGAGTTTGAGATCCTCCACATCGGCCACAAGCTCTCCCCCTGCTCCGGCTGCTTCCGCTGCGCCAAAACCCACACCTGCACCCTCCCTGACGACGGCCTCAACGCCATGTATGAAAAGCTGATCCAGGCGGACGGGGCGGTCTTCGCCTCCCCGGTTTACTTCGCCTCGGTGACCAGCGGCATGCGCTGCTTTATGGACCGCATCGGCTGCATCGACATGAACAACGGGCGGCAGCTTCGGTTTAAGGTAGGGGTTCCCGTGGCCGTGGCCCGGCGGGCCGGGGCGGTCAACGCCGTGGATGAGCTGGTCCATTATCTGAACTACGCCCAGATGCTCATCCCCGGCTCCCTCTACTGGCCCCTGGCCTTTGGCAACACCCCCGGCCAGGTGGCCCAGGACGCAGAGGGCATCCAGACCCTCCAGGTGCTGGCCCAGAGCATGGCCTATGTGATGAAGGTTTTGGCCGCCGGAAAGGAGCACGTCCCCCTGCCCCAGCTTCCCAAGAAAGTCTATACCAACTTTATCCGCTGAAGAAAGAGAGAGGCTATGAACCGAAAAATTTTACCGGCTGTCCTAGTGCTCCTGGCCCTGTGCGCCCTGCTGATCTTCCTGGGTCTGCGCCATGACGCTGCCCCCGCCCAGGGCGGCAACTCTCCCCAGGAGGAGAACCAGACCCAGCAAACTGCCGTCCAGGAACCCATCACCGCTACCCTGGCGGTTTGCGGGGATATTATGAGCCACACCCCCCAGACCAACGACGCCTATGACACCGCCACAGACAGCTACAGCTATCTCCCCTGCTTCCAATATGTGCGGCCGTGGATCGAAAATGCCGACTACGCGGTGGCCAACTTTGAGACCACCCTCAACGGCCCGCCTTACTCGGGCTATCCCCAGTTCTGCGCGCCGGACGCCCTTGCCTATGGGGTCCAGGCCATCGGCTTTGACTTGGTGACCACCGCCAACAACCACTGCATGGACAAGGGCTACAACGGCCTGGTCCGCACCCTGGACACCCTGGACGCCGCAGGCCTGAAGCACGTGGGAACCTACCGCACCCAGGAGGAATTTGACGCCAACAAGGGCGTGGTGATGGCCGATGTAGGGGGCATCTCCGTGGCCTTCCTAGGCTATACCTACGGCACCAACGGCATTCCTGTGGCCCAGGACAAGAACTTCTCCCTGAACCGGTTCAACACCGACTATCAGGCCGAGTGCGTCACCCTGGACCAGGAAAAGCTGAAAAATGAACTGGCCTATGCGGAAAGCCTGAACGCCGACCTCATTGCGGTGATGATCCACTGGGGCATTGAGTATCAGACTACCCAGAACGACTACCAGAACCAAGTGGCCGATTTCCTCATCTCCAACGGCGCCGATCTGATCCTGGGCAGCCACTCCCACGTGCCCCAGCCCATGGGAACCCGGACGGTCACCCTGGACGACGGCACCACCCGGTCGGGCTTCGTGTGCTATTCCCTGGGGAATTTTGTCTCCAACCAAAGTCCCGCCACGGTGAATGTCAATTACACCGACACCACTGCCGTTCTCAACCTGGAGCTGACCAAAAACTTTGAGACCAACGAGACCACCGTTTCCAACGTGAACTACGTTCCCCTGCTGGTGCTCAACCGGGGGGCCGGCGTCCAGGACCAGTATCTGATTCTGGATGTCAATGCTGCCATGGCCGAGTACCAGGCCGGAAACAAGGCCCTGGTCACCGACGCGGTTTACAGCAAGCTGGAATACGCCCTGAAGGGCTGCCACACCATCCTCGGCGAGGAATATGACACGGCGGGCAGTCCTCCCGCCAGTTCGGCCGCTTAATGTTCCCAGAAAAAAGCCCGTTGCTCTGAACTGCAACGGACTTTTTCTCTTTCCGCGGGGTCTCCCGCCCATTGGATTTGAAGGAGGACTTGCCATGCGCCATAACCCATATCTCCGCCAATGTCCCCTATTCCAGGGGCTCTCCCCGGAGGAAACAGACTACGCCCTGACCTATTTCGGCGCCAAGACCAAGCAGTATGAAAGAGGTCAGTTCCTTCACCAGGTCTCCTTTCCCCTCTCCCGGTTTGGCCTGGTGCTGGATGGAACCGTTCAGGTCTATATGGACGACATGGACGGCCACCAGATTATTATGAACAGCGTAGGTCCTGGTGAGCTCTTTGGAGAGTCCTATTGCTTCTTGGGGATTGACGCGCCCATCTATATCTGCGCCGTCACCGACGCGGAAATTCTGTGGATGAGCCCGGCACGGGTCAAGGCACCGGTGCCTCCGGTCCAGGCCATCGACCAGGCCCTGTCCAACCGGTTCATCGCCGCTCTGGCCACCCGGACCCTGAACCTGAACCAGCGCATCCAAATCCTCTCCCAAAGCACCCTGCGGGGGAAGCTGACCACCTTTTTCTCCCAATACGCCGCCGACCAGGGGGATACCTTTACCGTCCCCTTCGACCGGGCCAGCATGGCGAATTTTCTGGGGGCTGACCGCAGCGCCCTGTCCAGAGAGCTGTCAAACATGCGCCGGGATGGCATTTTGGACTTTCACCGCAGCCAGTTCCGGATTTTGAAGCCGGTTTACTCCGCCCGGTCGCAGAGGGAGGAGAAATAACGGTAGTAAGGCATCAAGGACTCAAAGGCATCCAGCAGCTCGTCTACCAGCTCCCGGCTATACAGGAGAGCGTCGATCTGGCGCGCGCAGGTGATATCCAGGCTTTTCCGGTTGTACCACTGATCCAGGGGCGGCTGCGCCTGTCCCTTGGGCCGCTTATATTCCTCCGCGCCCAGTTGGAAGCGGTCCTGCTTTTCAAAGGCCCTGGCCAGCTTGCGCATTTCCTCCGGGTCCTCGTCCACAGCCTTGCGGAACCGGGCCATGGTCGCCGGCCGGGCATCGTAAATGCCCAAGCCATAGGCATAGCCGGCGGGGTAAATTTCAAACCAGAACACTGGCCGCTCCGCCCAGTTCTCTCCGGACATCCGCAGGGAGAACCACAGGTGGCTCTTGTAAGGCCCCCGGCCATAGAGGCGCCGGGCGTCCCGATAGATCCGGCTGACCCGCACCATCAGGGGGAGTTCTTCATGGGCCGCGGAAAACCGCTGGTAGACCTCTTGGGCCAGTTCCCGCATAGGCGTTTGCACATGGTCGATATATTCCTGCTTGTGGGCCTCGAACCAGGGGCGTTCATTGTTGAAACGCACGCCCCAGAGGAAGTCATTGCTCTGCTGGGAAAATCCTTGAAACATAAAAACCAAACCTCTCCTTTCCCCAGGAATTTTTCGGGAGCTTACGCCGCGTATAATAGCGCCTTCCTGGGTCATTTTATCTTTGTTCCCATTCCCCTTCCATGGGAGACTGGGCACGAGCTTTTCGAGCGATTCCTCAGATATCGGCAAAATGCTGAAAAAATATCCGCGATTTCCTTTTTATTCCAGGCATATGCAGCGTCCTTTTCTTGCCGCCTCCTGAGGGCTTTGCCTATGGTACCATAAGTCGAGCTTTTTTTCAATTACTTGGGAAATTTAGGAAATTTCCTGACATTTTTCCATTTATGTTAACCCTTTTGTAAAAAATGCTTGCAAAATAAAAAAGAAAGCCCTATAATATGCGATAGGCTTTCCCGGCCATAACTCCGATTTTTGTGTCATCCGTGCGTTTTACATGATACCCCACTTTTTGTGTAGGTTAGCACTTGAAAAAAGGATAGAAACGTACTATTATATACGATGGCTAATTTAATGGTCAATTCATACGCTACGCTTTCATTTCTGTTTATCGGAGTTTTCAGATATCGCACATAAGGGAGGAACTTTATCATGTTTGGCGACAGCATTAAAAAATTCGCATTAAACCAGGCCTTTTCTTATATTGAAAAAGACCCTATCAAAAATCTGACCCATGTGATGGACATGGTGGATAAATTTGCGGGAGACGGTCCCCAGTCTTTCCCCCGTCAGCGTCAGGCCATCCGCGAGGCCGTGAACAACGAGGACACCACCGCCCACAAGCTGGTGGTCCGTATGATGACCGAAATGGACCTGGGCTTCACCGAAACCCTTCTGTCCAACTTCTTCCTTAACGCCAGCATCACCGGCTGGAAGAAGCAGGACGAGATCCGGCAGAAATACAACTGCAACGTGCCCTGGGCCATTTTGCTGGACCCCACCTCCGCCTGCAACCTCCACTGCAAGGGCTGCTGGGCCGCAGAATATGGCAACAAGCTGAACCTTTCCTTCGACGAGATCGACGACATCATCCGCCAGGGCAAGGAAATGGGCACCTACTTCTATATCTACACCGGCGGTGAGCCCCTGGTGCGGAAGAAGGACCTGATTAAGCTCTGTGAGAAGCACTCCGACGCCATCTTCATGTGCTTCACCAACTCCACCCTCATCGACGAGCAGTTCGCCCAGGATATGCTGCGGGTGAAGAACTTTGTGCCCGTCATCAGCGTGGAGGGCTTCGAGGACTCCACTGACTCCCGCCGGGGCAACGGCACCTATCAGCGGGTGGTCAAGTCCATGAACCTGCTCAAGAGCCACCGGCTGCCCTTCGGCATCTCCACCTGTTACACCAGCGCCAACATCAAGGACGTGAGCACCGAGGCCTATGTGGACCAGTTGGTGGAATGGGGCGCCTACTTTGTGTGGTACTTCCACTACATGCCCGTGGGCAAGGACGCAGTGCCCGAGCTGCTGCCCTCTCCCGAGCAGAGAGAGTACATGTATCACCAGATCCGGGATCTGCGGGGCAAGAAGCCCATCTTTATGCTGGACTTCCAGAATGACGGCGAGTATGTGGGCGGCTGCATTGCCGGCGGCCGGCGTTACCTCCACATCAACGCCAACGGCGACTGCGACCCCTGCGTGTTCATTCACTACTCCGACTCCAACATCCGGGAGAAGACTCTGCTGGAGGCCCTTTGCTCTCCCCTGTTCCGGGCTTATCACGATGGCCAGCCCTTTAACGACAACCACCTGCGGCCTTGCCCCATGCTGGAGAACCCCGAGAAGCTCCGTGAGATGGTCAAGACCTCCGGCGCTCACCCCAGCGACGTGACCAGCCTGGAGGATGTGGACGATCTGTGCGCCAAGTGCGACGGCTACGCGGAAAACTGGAAGCCCACTGCGGAAAACCTGTGGAGCTGCTCTCATAACTGCGCCTCCTGTGGCCAGGAAGCCGCTGGAAAATAATTGTTTACAATCTATTCGTTGTTATTTGACGAAAAAAATAGTATAATACCTTTGGTTATGAAACCGGAGGCCCGCTGGGAGATTCCCCCGGGCCTCCGGTTTTTTCCTCACCTTACCAATCTCCAGAAAAGGGAGACCTGCCTATGCCATCCTTCCATCCACATTCTGAACAGGGGGGGCTTACCAGCGCCCAGGTCCGCAAGCGGGTCCAGATGGGCCAGGTGAACACCCCGCCGGAGTCCCCCACCAAATCCGTGAAAAAGATCGTTCTGGAAAACCTGTTTTCCTTTTTCAATCTCATCTTTTTCATCATCGCCGGCTTTCTCATCGCCGTGGGCTCCTTTGATGAACTGATCTTCCTGCTGGTGGTGGCCGCCAATACCGCCATCGGCATCGTTCAAGAGCTCAACTCCAAGAAAAAACTGGATGCCCTGTCCCTCCTCTCCGCGCCAAAGGCCCAGGTGGTCCGGGACGGAAAAGCCGTTACTATTCCCACCTCTGAACTGGTCCGGGACGACCTGATTATTCTGTCCGCAGGCAATCAGATCTCCGCCGACGCCCAGGTGGTCTCAGGTTCGGTCCAGGTGAACGAGTCTCTCATCACCGGCGAGTCCGATGAAATCGCCAAGGGCGCAGGCAGTGAGCTTCTGTCGGGCAGCTTTGTGGTCTCGGGCAAGTGCTATGCGGTGCTCACCCATGTGGGGGCGGAGTCCTACGCCTCCAAGCTCACCAACGAGGCAAAGAAATCCAAGAAAAGCCATCTGCCGGGGATGATGCGCTCTCTGAACCGGCTGCTCATTGCCATCGGCATTTTGATCGTCCCCATTGGCGGTCTGCTCTTTTACCGGCAAACCTCTCTGCTGGGGCTGACGGTGAAGGAAGGCATTGAGACCACCGCCGCCGCAGTCATCGGCATGATCCCCGAGGGCCTTTACCTGATGGTCAGCCTGGCCCTGGCCGCCAGCGTTCTCCGTCTGGCCGCCAAAAACACCTTGGTCCAAGACCTGAAGTGCACCGAAACCCTGGCCCGGGTGGACGTGCTGTGCGTGGACAAAACGGGCACCATCACCCAGCCAGAAATGGCCTATTGCGGCCTGCGTCCCCTGGCCAAGCAGGTAACGCAGGCCCAACTGGAAAAGCTCCTGTCAGACTTTGTCTCCAACATGGAGCCCGACAACGAGACCATGCAGGCCCTGCAAAAATCCCTGGGCTCGGACACCCCTCGGCGGGCCCTGCAGGTGCTGGGCTTTTCCTCGGAGACCAAGTACAGCGCCGTGTCCTACGGCGCCCAGGAGAGCTATGTGCTGGGGGCCCCGGAGTTTATTCTGGGAGCCGGGGGCTATGAACTCTACCGCCCCATGGCCGAAGAGGCCATGGCTGACGGCAGCCGAGTCCTTCTCTTCGCCGCCTGCAAGCCCGGCCCCAATGGCCGGGGGATTTCCTCTCCCCTGCCGCTGGCTTTTGTGCTGCTGCGCAACCCGGTGCGGGAAAACGCCAAAGAGACCTTCGCTTATTTTCACGACCAGGGCGTGACCGTCAAGGTCATTTCAGGGGACAACCCCGTCACCGTCTCCGCCGCCGCCCGGGAAGCGGGGATTTTGGGGGCAGAACGGTATATCGACGCCTCCACCCTGGAGACTTATGAGGACATTGAGGACGCCTGTGAGGAATACAACGTGTTTGGCCGGGTGAAGCCCAACCAGAAAAAGCTCCTGATCCAGGCTCTGCAAAGTGGTGGCCACACGGTAGCCATGACGGGCGACGGCGTGAACGACGTGCTGGCCTTGAAGGAAGCCGATTGCAGCGTGGCCATGGCCTCGGGCAGCGATGTGGCCGCCCAAATCTCCGACCTGGTCCTTATGGACTCCGACTTTGGTTCCATGCCCTCGGTGGTGGCCGAAGGACGACGGGTCATCAACAACATTGAGCGGGCCGCCTCCCTGTATTTGGTGAAGAATATTTTCTCCTTGATCCTGGCGATCATCTCCATTACGGCGGTCTTCTCCTATCCCCTGACCCCCTCGCAGCTCACCTTGATGAGTCTGCTGTCCATCGGCATCCCCTCCCTGATCCTGGCTCTGGAGCCCAACGAAAGCCTGGTCAGCGGGAAGTTCCTGCGCAACGCCATTGTCCGGGCTCTGCCGGCGGCCCTGACCGACCTGTTTATCATCATCTTTGTCCTGCTCTTCCAGCAGGCCTTCCAAATGAGCAACGATGAGATTTCCACCATCACCGCCCTGCTGGTGACCATTGTGGGCTTCTTCATGCTCTGGAAGGTGGCAAAGCCCGTCAACCGCCTCCATCTTGGCATGATGGGCGGGCTCATCCTGGGACTGATCTTGATTGTGACTGTGATCCCCGGGCTCTTCTCCCTGTCTCCCCTGTCCTTTGGCGGGTACCTGGTACTCACCGTGTTTGTGCTGCTGATCCCCTCGGTGATCTGGCTGCTGAACAAGGCCCTGGAGGGACTGGAGCTGCTGCTGAACAAAGTCAGCGGCGGAAAGTATGCCGGCTGATCCCACTGTGTTTCCCAGACAGCCAAAACGCCGGGTCCGTTGATCGGACCCGGCGTTCTCTTGTTTTTGGGGCGGAAAGAATCACGCCTCCACGGGAGCCTCTTCGGCCTCCTTTTCTCTGACCAGCTTGGCGGTGTCCAGCGCGATGACCAGCTCCTCGTTGGTGGGGATGAGGAGGATCTTGTTGGGGGAGTCGTCGGTGGACAGGATGGCTTCCTTGCCCCGGACGTTGTTCTTCTCGGGGTCCAACTTCAGGCCCAGGAATTCCAGACCTTCCATGATCTTGGCACGGAGGGTGGCGGAGTTCTCGCCCACGCCGGCGGTGAAGACCACAGCGTCCAGGCCGCCCATAGCGGCGGCGCAGGAGCCGATGCGCTTGGTGACCTTGTAGCAGAAGACGTCCATCGCCAGCTGCGCGCGCTCATTGCCCTCGCTGGCGGCCACTTCCAGGTCGCGGAAGTCGGAGGAGACGCCGGAGATGCCCAGCATGCCGGACTCCTTGTTCAGGGCGCTCTCCACGCGCTTGCTGGAGTTGCCCCGCTGCTCCACGATATAGTCCACGATAGCAGCGTCGATGGCACCGGCGCGGGTGCCCATGGGCAGGCCGTCCTGGGGGGTGAAGCCCATGGAGGTATCAATGGACTTGCCGAACTTCACAGAGCAGGTGGAAGCGCCGTTGCCCAGGTGGCAGGTGGCGATGCGCAGCTCTTCGATGGGGCGGCCCAGAATCTCAGCGGCACGCTGGGAGACATACTGGTGGGAGGTGCCGTGGAAACCGTAACGGCGGACCTTATTCTCGGTGTACCAACGGTAAGGCACCGCGTAGATGTAAGCCTTGGGAGGCATGGTCTGATGGAAGGCAGTGTCGAACACAGCCACCATGGGGGTCTCGGGCATGACCTCCCGGCAGGCGCGGATGCCGGTGAGGTTGGCGGGGTTGTGGATGGGAGCCAGGGGGCAGCATTCCTCAATGCCCTGAATCACGTCCCGGTCAATGACCACGGAGTGGGTGAACTTCTCGCCGCCGTGCACCACACGGTGGCCAACTGCGTCGATCTCAGACATGTCTTTGATGACACCGTAATAGTTGTGGGTCAGAACCTCCATCACCAGCTTGATGGCGGCCTCGTGGTCGGGCATGTAACGGTCGGCGTCGTAAACGTCCTTGCCGGTGGGGGTGTGCTTGATGTGGCCGTCCAGGCCGATGCGCTCACACAGGCCCTTGGCCAGGACTTCCTTGGTATCAGGGTCCAGCAGCTGATACTTCAGAGAAGAGCTGCCTGCGTTGATAACCAGAACTTTCATGGTTTTTCCACTCCTTAAAATCTAAATGATTGCAATGTCTTCTTGCGTCTTTTTCCCGTTCAGGGTAAAATAACTCATACAGGTTTATTTTATCCCATTTCAAGCAAAAGGACAACAGTTTTTTCCCCAATATTCAAGTTTTTTCTGAATCGAGGTTGGGCTATGCGTACAATCGGTATCGTTGCGGAATACAATCCATTTCACAGTGGACACAAGCACCATTTGCAAGCCCTCCGGCAAGCCTTTGGGCGGGACTGCCCTGTGGTCTGCGCCATGAGCGGCAACTGGGTCCAGCGGGGGGACGCCGCCCTGGCGGACAAATGGACCCGGACCCAGTTGGCCCTGGAACAGGGCATAGACCTGGTGCTGGAGCTCCCCACCCTCTGGGCCACTTCCTCGGCAGAGACCTTTGCCCTGGGCGGAGTCGGCCTACTGGCTGCCACGGGGGTGGTGGATACCCTCAGCTTTGGCAGCGAGGCGGGAGACCTGGCCTCCCTCCGGCGGGTGGCGGATTGTCTGCGGTCTCCCCAGTGGCAAAGGCTGCTGCACCAGGGGCTGGACCGGGGGCTGTCCTTTCCTGTGGCCCGGCAGCAGGCGGCCAATTCTCTGTTGGGTGACACCGCAGACTGCCTGCGCTTTCCCAACAACAACCTGGGGGTGGAATATCTGCGGGCCATCCAGGCCCTGAAGGCCCCTCTGACACCCCACACCATCCCTCGCCTGGGAACGGGACACGACCAGACCCCCGCAGGAAGAACCTGCCACGTCTCGGCCTCTTATCTGCGGGAAAAACTCTTGGGAGAGGACACCGAAGACCTCTCTCCCTACCTTTCCCCCGGGGAAGTCTCCCGCCTTCAGGAGGACCCCGCCAGCCTCTCCTTCTGCACCCAGGGGGTCCTGGCCCGGCTGCGGACCATGGAGGAGGCCGACTTTGCCCGGCTGCCAGACTGCGGCGAAGGGCTCAGCTACCGTTTGTTCCACGCTGTGGGGGAGGCATCCTCTCTGCCGGCCCTCTACGAAGCCGCAAAATCCAAGCGGTATCCCCTTTCCCGCATCCGGCGGCTGGTGCTGTGGGCCTTCCTGGGGCTTCAGGAGGAGGACCGTCCCCCTTCCCTCCCCTATCTCCGGGTGCTGGGCTTTGGGCCAAGAGGGCAGCAGCTACTGCGGCAGATGAAAGCCCAGGCCACCCTTCCAGTCGTGGTCAAGCCCGCGCACATACGCAAGCTCCCATTAGAAGCCCAGCAGGTGTTCCGGTTAGAGGCCCGGTGCACCGCCCTGTACGATCTCTGCCGGCGGGAATTTGGGCGCACGCCGGGAAAGAATGAGTATACCCAAAATCCAGTCCGCATCAGCTGACAGAATATAAAAAACTCGCCGCCCCAGCTGTCGGGGCGGCGAGTTTTTCATTGAGAATGCCGATCAGAACAGGCCGGTGATTCTGCCGTTCTCGTCCACGTCGATCTTTTCTGCGGCGGGGACCTTAGGCAAGCCTGGCATGGTGAGGATATCCCCGGTGAGGGCCACGATAAAGCCCGCGCCGGCGGAGACCTTCAGGTTGCGCACGGTGACAGTAAAGCCCTCGGGCGCCCCCAAGAGGGAGGCATCGTCGGAGAAGCTGTACTGGGTCTTCGCCATGCAGATGGGGAGGGAGCCAAAGCCCTGCTCGGTGAGCTGCTTAGCCTGCTTCTTGGCGTTGGGGGTGAGAACCACATCCTTACCCCGGTAGATCTTAGTGACGATAGTCTGGAGCTTTTCCTCGATGGTGGTGTCCAGATCATAGCTCTGCCGGAACTGGTTGGGCTGCTCGCACAGGCGGACCACCTCTTCGGCCAGGGCAATGCCGCCCTCGCCGCCCTTGGCCCACACCTCGGACAGGGCCACGTTGACCCCCAGTTCCTTACATTTACGCTCAATGAGGGCCAGCTCGGCCTCGGTGTCTAGGGGGAAGCGGTTGATGGCCACCACGCAGGGCAACTGGAACACGGTAGTAATATTTTCCACGTGACGCAGCAGGTTGGGCAGGCCCTTCTCCAAGGCCTCCAGGTTTTCCGTGCCCAGGTCAGCCTTGGCCACGCCGCCGTGGTGCTTCAGGGCCCGGACAGTAGCCACCACCACCACGGCGCTGGGATGGAGATCCGCCATACGGCACTTGATGTCCAGGAACTTTTCCGCGCCCAGGTCGGCGCCGAAGCCGGCCTCGGTCACCGCGTAATCTCCCAGCTTCAGGGCCGCCTTGGTGGCCATGATGGAGTTACAGCCGTGGGCGATGTTGGCGAAGGGGCCGCCATGGATGAAGGCGGGGGTTCCCTCCAGGGTCTGGACCAGGTTGGGCTTCAAGGCGTCCTTCAGCAGGGCAGTCATGGCCCCGGCGGCCTTCAGGTCCCCGGCGGTAACGGGCTGGTCGGCATAGGTGTATGCCACCACCATCCTGCTCAGGCGTTCCTTCAGGTCAGTGATCGAGGTTGCCAAGCACAGAACGGCCATGATCTCCGAGGCCACGGTGATGTCGAAGCCGTCTTCCCGGGGCACCCCCTGCATCCGGCCGCCCAGGCCGTTGACGATGTTCCGCAACTGGCGGTCGTTCATATCCACGCAGCGCTTCCAGATGATCTTCTTCACGTCGATCCCCAGGGCGTTCCCCTGCTGAATGTGGTTATCCAGCATGGCGGCCAGCAGGTTATTGGCCGCGCCGATGGCGTGGAAGTCCCCAGTGAAGTGGAGGTTGATGTCCTCCATGGGCACCACCTGGGCATAGCCGCCGCCGGCGGCGCCGCCCTTCATGCCAAAGACCGGGCCAAGAGAGGGCTCCCGCAGGGCCACCACAGAGTTCTTGCCGATCTTCCGCAGGCCGTCTGCCAGGCCCACGGTGGTGGTGGTCTTCCCCTCCCCGGCGGGGGTGGGGGTAATGGCGGTGACCAGGATCAGCTTGCCGTCGGGACGCTCCATCTCCCGCAGCAGGTTGTAGTCGATCTTGGCCTTGTAGTTGCCATACTGCTCCAGATACTTCTCCTCCACGCCCACTTTCTGCGCGATCTCCCGGATGTGCTTCATCTCACAAGCTTGGGCAATCTCAATATCACTTTTCATTCGGAATTCTCCCCTTTCATATATCCTCCACGAAAAAGCCTCGCAGAGTTTTGCCGCCGCAGCGGCAAAAATTATTCCAATCATTTTTTCGCCGGCTCCGCCGGTGAAAAAATACTTCTCAGCCCGAGAGTGCCTGGCTTTGCCAGGCGCGGGTCGGGCTGCTATCCCCTAAAATTGGGAGCCCAGCGAAGCGGGTCCCAATTTTCATTTACTGTCCTCCTCCGCTGGTCGTCCGCAGGGTCACGTCATGGTAGCCGCCCTCCACAATGCTGGTGGCGGAGACCAGGGTGAGTCTGGCGTTCTGCTGGAGGTCGGGGATGGTGATGACGCCGCAGTTGCACATGGTGGACTTCACCTTGTACAGGCTCTTCTCCACGTTGTCGTGGAGGGGGCCGGCATAGGCCACATAGGAGTCCACACCTTCCTCAAAGGCCAGGTCGCTCTTGCCGCCCAGGTCGTAACGCTGCCAGTTCCGGGCGCGGTTGGAGCCCTCGCCCCAGTATTCCTTCACGTAAGCGCCGTTGACCATGAGCTTGTTGGTGGGGCTTTCGTCGAAGCGGGCGAAATAGCGGCCCAACATCAGGAAGTCAGCCCCCATGGCCAGGGCCAGGGTCATGTGGAAATCGAAGACGATGCCGCCGTCAGAGCAGATGGGGACATAGACGCCGGTCTCTTTATAGTATTCATCCCGGGCGGCCGCCACCTCAATGAGGGCGGAAGCCTGGCCGCGGCCAATGCCCTTGGTTTCCCGGGTGATGCAGATGGAGCCGCCGCCGATGCCGACCTTGACAAAGTCCGCACCGGCCCGGGCCAGATAGCGGAAACCCTCCCGGTCCACCACGTTGCCGGCGCCCACCTTCACGGTGTCGCCATAGTTTTCCCGGATGAAGTCGATGGTTTTCTTCTGCCAGACGGAATATCCTTCCGAGGAGTCGATGCACAGCACGTCCGCGCCAGCCTCCACCAGGGCGGGAACCCGCTGGGCATAGTCCTTGGAGTTGATGCCGGCTCCCACCAGGTAACGCTTGTCGGCGTCCTGAAGGGCCAGGGGGTGCTCCTTGTGCTCGGCGTAGTCCTTGCGGAAGACGAAATACATCAGGTGGTCGTTGTCGTCCACCACGGGCAGGGCGTTGAGCTTGTTATCCCAGATGATGTCGTTGGCCTCTTTCAGGGTGGTGGCGGCAGGGGCGGTGATGAGCTTTTCCCGGGGGGTCATAAACTCCCGCACGGGAACGTCGGTGCTCATCCGGGTAACACGGTAGTCCCGGCTGGTGACCAGGCCCAGGAGCTTGCCGGTGGGGCTGGCGTCCTCGGTGATGGCCACAGTGGAGAAGCCGTTCTTCTCCTTCAGGGCCAGCACGTCAGCCAGGGTGTTGTCCGGGGTCAGGTTGGAGGCGCTGATGACAAAGCCGGCCTTGCTGCTCTTTACCCGGCGGACCATGGCGGCCTCGTCCTCGATGGACTGGGAGCCGTAGATGAAGGACAGGCCGCCCTCCTTGGCCAGGGCCACGGCCAGGGTGTCGTTGGACACGGCCTGCATGATGGCGGAGACCAGGGGGATGTTCAGGCTAATGGGGCACTCTTCCTCCCCTTTCCGGTACTTCACCAGAGGGGTCTTCAGGGAGACGTTGTCGGGGATGCACTCCTCAGAGGTAAAGCCGGGCACCAGCAGGTACTCGCTGAAGGTGTGGGAGGGTTCGGGATAATAAAAAGCCATAAAGGGCTCCTCCTTTCTTTCTCACTTAAAATACTCCACCGCCGAGCGGAAGAGCTTCATGTCGTAGTCGCCGGGGACATTGCGATACAGGCCGGGGCCGGTCCGCTCGCTGTGGCCCATCTTGCCCAGCACGCGGCCGTCAGGAGAGGTGATGCCCTCCACAGCCCAGACGGAGTTATTGGGGTTAAAGTGAATATCGGCGGTGGGGTTTCCGTTCAGGTCCACATACTGGGTGGCGATCTGGCCGTTGTCCGCCAGCTTCTGCACCAGCTCCTGAGAGGCCAGGAAACGGCCCTCGCCGTGGGAGATGGGAACGGTATAGATCTCCCCGGGCTTGGTGTTCATGAGCCAGGGGGACTTGTTGGAGGCCACACGGGTGCGCACCAAGCGGGACTGGTGGCGGCCGATGGTGTTGAAGGTCAGGGTGGGGCAGGTTTCATCGGTGTCGATGATCTCGCCATAGGGCACCAGGCCCAGCTTGATGAGAGCCTGGAAGCCGTTGCAGACCCCCAGCATGAGGCCGTCCCGGTTTTTCAGCAGCTCGTTCACCTGCTCCTTGACCTTTTCGGCCCGGAAGAAGGAGGTGATGAGCTTGGCGGAGCCGTCGGGCTCGTCGCCGCCGGAGAAGCCGCCGGGGAGGAAGACCATCTGGGCCTGGGCCAGCCGCTGAGAGACATAGTCCATGGACTGGGCGATGGCCGAGGCGGTGAGGTTCTTGATGACCACAATTTCAGGCTCCGCGCCGGCGTTGCCCATGGCCTTGGCGGCGTCGTACTCGCAGTTGGTGCCGGGGAAAACGGGGATCAGGACGCGGGGCTTGGCAGATTTGATCAAGGGGCGCTTCCAGGCGTCGCTCTCGTAAGACAGGGTGGGGATCTCCCCCTGGCCTTGGTGGATGTTGCAGGCGTAGATGGGCTCCAGCTTGCCCTCATAGGCCGCCAGCAGTTCCTGGGCGGCGACGGTTTGGTCACGCCAGGTCAGGTCGCCGGCCTCGGTGGTGACGCCCAGAGGCAGGCCCACCTCGTCTTGGCCGTCCAGCTCCAGCACGAAGGAGCCATAGGAATAGGCGAAGAGCTCGTCCATGGTGCAGCCATCGTCGAACTTGAGGCCCACGCCGTTGCCCAGGGACATTTTCAGCACGGCCTCGGCCACGCCGCCGAAGCCGGGAGTGTAAGCGGCCAGGATCTTTCCCTTCTTCATCAGGCGGTTTACGGTCTGATAGACCTGCTTGAGGGAGTTTGCCACCGGCAGGCCGTCGGGGCCGTACTCGGGGCAGAGCCAGACCACCTTGTGGCCGGCCCCCTTGAACTCGGGGGAGACGATGTTAGCAATCTTATCGGTGGTCACCGCAAAGGACACCAGGGTGGGAGGCACGTCCAGGTCCTCAAAGGAGCCGCTCATGGAGTCCTTGCCGCCGATGGCGGCGATCTCCAGCTCCTTCTGGGCCCGGAAGGCACCCAACAGGGCGGCCAGAGGCTGGCCCCAGCGGTGGGGGTCCTTCCCCAGCCTCTGGAAGTATTCCTGGAAGCTCAGGTAGGTCTCTTTCAGGTTAGCGCCGGAGGCCACCAGCTTGGAGACCGACTCGATGACCGCCAGATAGGCCCCGTGGTAGGGGCTCTTTTCGGTGATGTAAGGGTTATAGCCCCAGGACATGAGGGAGCAGGTCTGGGTGTCCTGCTGTTCCACAGAGATTTTATTCACCATAGCCTGGGTGGGGGTGAGCTGATGCTTGCCGCCGAAGGGCATAAGGACGGTGCCGCTGCCGATGGTGGAGTCGAACCGCTCGGACAGGCCCCGTTTGGAGCAGACGTTCAGGTCTCCGGCCAGATCCAGATAGCCCTGGCGGAAGTCGGTGACCTGGTCCTTCAGGATGGACTCGGGCTGGGAAGTGATGGCGGTGATGTGCTTTTCCACGCCGTTGGTGTCCAGGAAGGAGCGGGCAATGTCCACGATGTTCTTGCCGTTCCAGGACATGGTCAGGCGGCCCTTGTCGGTGACGGTAGCCACCACGGTGGACTCCAGGTTTTCGCTGTCGGCCAGCTCCATGAAGCGGTCGGCGTCCTTTGCTTCCACCACCACGGCCATTCTCTCCTGGGATTCGCTGATGGCAAGCTCGGTGCCGTCCAGACCCTCGTACTTCTTGGGAACCTTGTTCAAGTCGATCTCCAGACCATCAGCCAACTCGCCGATGGCAACGGAAACGCCGCCGGCGCCGAAGTCGTTGCAGCGCTTAATGAGGCGGGAGGCCTCAGGGTTGCGGAACAGGCGCTGGAGCTTGCGCTCCTCGGGGGCGTTGCCCTTCTGGACCTCGGCTCCGCAGGACTCCAGGGATTCCATGGTGTGGGACTTAGAGGAGCCAGTGGCGCCGCCGCAACCGTCCCGGCCGGTGCGGCCGCCCAGAAGGATCACCACATCCCCGGGGGCGGGGCGCTCCCGGCGGACGTTTTCTGCGGGGGCGGCGGCGATGACTGCGCCGATCTCCATGCGCTTGGCCGCGTAGCCGGGGTGATAGAGCTCGTCCACCTGGCCGGTGGCCAGGCCGATCTGGTTGCCGTAGGAGGAATACCCAGCGGCGGCCTTGGTGACGATGGTGCGCTGGGGGAGCTTGCCCTCCATGGTCTCCTCAATGGGCTTGAGGGGATCGGCCGCGCCGGTGACACGCATGGCAGAGTAGACATAGGACCGACCAGACAGGGGGTCTCGGATGGCGCCGCCCACGCAGGTGGCCGCGCCGCCGAAGGGCTCAATCTCGGTGGGGTGGTTGTGGGTCTCGTTCTTAAAGAGCAGGAGCCAGTCCTCCTTGCCCTGGTCGGTGTCCACCTTGATTTTCACCGTGCAGGCGTTAATCTCCTCGGACTCATCCAGCTTGGGCATTTTCCCCTGCTTTTTCAGGTATTTTGCCACCAGGGTGCCGATGTCCATCAGGTTAATGGGCTTGGTGCGGCCCAGGCGCTTGCGGGTGTTCAGGTAGTCCTCATAGGTCTGCTGGAGGATGGGGCTTTCAAACTCCACCCCGTCGATGGTGGTCAGGAAGGTGGTGTGGCGGCAGTGGTCGGACCAATAGGTGTCGATCACCCGCAGCTCGGTCATGGTAGGGTCCCGGTCCTCGCTGCGGAAGTAGTCCCGGCAGAAGCGCAGGTCGTCCAGGTCCATGGCCAGGCCATAGTCGGCCACCATGGCCTGGAGGCCGTCCTCGTCCAGGTTCCGGAAGCCGGCCAGAGTGGCGACGGTCTCGGGGATCTCATACTCCATGGCCAGGGTGCTGAAGGGCTCCAGGGAGGCCTCCCGGGCTTCCACGGGGTTGATGAGGTACTTCTTGATGGCCCCCACTTCCTCCGCCGTAAGTTTGCCGGTGAGGTGGTAGACCCGGGCGGACCGGACCAGGGGGCGCTCTCCCTGGGAGAGTATCTGGATGCACTGGGCGGCGGAGTCCGCCCGCTGGTCAAACTGGCCGGGAAGATATTCCACGGCAAAGAGGATGCCCCCCTGGGGGAGGGTGTCTGTCACCAGGTCCAGTTGGGGCTCGGACAGGATGGTTTTCACGCTGTAATCGAAGAGCTCCGGCGTGATGTTTTCCACGTCGTAGCGGTTGAGCAGGCGCAGGCCCTCCAGGGACTCGATCCCCAGCAGGGTTCGGATGTCGCTGGCCAGGGCGTCGGCCTCTGCGGTGAGGCCGGGGCGCTTTTCTACATATACCCGATATACCATTATTTTACCTCTTCCTCTGCCCGCAGGGCTCGTGCGCCGATGTCCTTGCGGCAGTACGCATTTTCAAATGTCACCTTGGCTCCCTCGCGATAGGCCTTTTCAACGGCCTCCCGGAGGGTATCGCCCAGGGCGGTCACCCCCAGAACGCGGCCGCCGGAAGTCTTGAGAACGCCGTCGTCCAGCTTGGCGCCGGCGACAAAGACCTCCGCGTCCAGGTCCGCGGGGATGGTGATGGGATAACCGGTTTCATATTTCTTAGGATACCCGTTGGAGGCCAGGACCAAACAACAGGCGGACTTGGGGCTGAATTTCACCTCGGTCTCGGCCAGGGTGCCTTTGGCCGTGGCCTCCATGATGGTCAGCAGGTCGCTTTCCAGCAGGGGCAGGACCACCTGGGTCTCGGGATCGCCGAAGCGGCAGTTGTACTCGATGACCTTGGGGCCCTTTTCTGTGAGCATGAGGCCGAAATAGAGGCAGCCCTTGAAGGTGCGGCCCTCGGCGTTCATGGCGTGCATGGTGGGTAGGAAAATCTTCTCCATGCACGCCTGGGCCACGGCGGGGGTGTAATAGGGGTTGGGGGCGATGGTGCCCATGCCGCCGGTGTTGGGGCCGGTGTCCCCGTCGCCGACCCGCTTATGGTCCATGGAGGAGACCATGGGGATGACCACCTTGCCGTCGGTGAAGGAGAGGACGGAGACCTCGGGGCCGGTGAGGAATTCCTCAATGACGATGTGGCTGCCGCTCTCGCCGAAGATCTTATCCTCCATGCAGGAGCGGACGGCGGCCACAGCCTCCTCTCGGGTCATGGCCACGGTGACGCCCTTGCCCAGGGCCAGGCCGTCGGCCTTGACCACGGTGGGGATGGGGGCAGTCTCTAAATAGTCCAGGGCCTGGGCCATATCGTCGAAGACCCGGTACTCGGCGGTGGGAATGTTGTATTTCTTCATCAGGTCCTTGGAAAAGACCTTGCTGCCCTCCAGGATGGCGGCAGCTTTGTTGGGGCCGAAGCAGGGGATGCCGGCTCCCTCCAACTGATCGACCGCCCCCAGAACCAGGGGATCGTCAGGGGCCACCACGGCGAAGTCGATGGCGTTGTCCTTGGCAAAGGATGTAATGGCCTCCAGGTCCTTGGCCCCGATGCCGGTGCAGATGGCGTCGGCGGCGATGCCGCCTTTGCCGGGGGCGGCGTAGATCTCGGTGACCCGGGGGCTCTTGCGCAGGCTCTTGATGATGGCGTGCTCCCGGCCGCCGCCGCCTACAACGAGAAGTTTCATGGTGTGACCTCCTTACTCAGTGGTGGAACAGGCGCATGCCGGTGAAGGCCATGACCATGTTATAACGGTTGGCAGTGTCGATGACGTTGTCGTCCCGGATGGAGCCGCCGGGCTCCACGATGTAGGCAACGCCGGATTTTTTGGCCCGCTCCACGTTGTCCCCAAAGGGGAAGAAGGCGTCGCTTCCCACGGTGACGCCGGTCTGGGTGGCGATCCAGGCCTTTTTCTCTTCTGCGGTCAGGGGCTCGGGCTTCACCTTAAACTTGGTCTGCCACTCCCCTTCCCGTAGCACGTCCTCGTACTCGTCGGAGAGGTAGACGTCGATGGCGTTGTCCCGGTCGGGGCGGCGGATGTTGTCCAGGAACTGGAGGGCCAGGGTCTTGGGGTGCTGGCGGAGGTACCAGTTGTCAGCCTTGTTCCCCGCCAGGCGGGTGCAGTGGATGCGGCTCTGCTGGCCAGCGCCCACGCCGATGGCCTGGCCGTCTTTCACATAGCAGACGGAGTTGGACTGGGTGTATTTCAGGGTGATGAGGGCCACGATCATGTCGATCTTAGCCTGGTCGGGGAGGGTCTTGTTCTCGGTGACCAGGTTGGTCAGCAGGCTCTCGTCAATCTTATAATTGTTGCGCCCCTGCTCGAAGGTGATGCCGAAGACGTCCTTGTGCTCCTGGACAGCGGGGACGTAGTTGGGGTCAATTTTCACGATGTTGTAGCCGCCCTTTTTCTTGGCCTTGAGAATTTCCAGGGCCTCGGGGGTATAGTCGGGGGCAATGATGCCGTCGGAGACCTCGGGCTTGAGGTAGGCGGCGGTGGCGGCGTCGCAGGTGTCGCTGAGGGCGGCCCAGTCGCCGTAGGAGCACAGGCGGTCGGCCCCCCGGGCCCGGATGTAGGCGCAGGCAATGGGGGTCAGCTCCGCATCGGGGGCCACGAAGTAAATGGCCTTGTCGGTGTCGCTCAGGGGCAGACCCACGGCAGCGCCAGCAGGCGAGACATGCTTGAAGGAAGCCGCGGCGGGCAGGCCGGTGGCCTCCTTGAGCTCCTTCACCAGTTGCCAGGAGTTCAGGGCATCCATAAAGTTGATGTAGCCGGGCTTGCCGTTTAAGACCTCGATGGGCAGGTCACGGCCGTCGCTGACAGAAATGCTGGCGGGCTTTTGGTTGGGATTGCAGCCGTATTTCAGTTCCAGTTGTTTCATTCTTCGCTCCCCCACTTAGTTGTATTTGTTGATGATGGTCTCTCTGGCCTGGCCGGTGGCCAGGTCGGTGAAGCGGACATACAGGGAGATCTTGTTGTCCGGGTTCAGGTTGTTCCACACCAGGTCGGTAAACTCCTCCATGGTGCCGGTGATTGCCACCCGCTCGGGCTCTCCCTGGAAGGTGGGAATGGGGTTGCCGTCCTGGACATAGGTGTGGAGGAAATGGCCCACACCGGCCAGGCCCGGATACTCAAAGGTATATCTGGCGCAGGCGGAGCCCTCGGCGTCGGCGCTTTTCAGGATGGACAGTTTGTAGCTGCCGTCGGGAGACAGCAGGCCGGAGATCCGAGGGGTCCAGTTGGGGCCGTCAGGCTCAAATGCCCGGGTGCGGAGGGCCTGCTCGAAAGGCAGTCCTTGCTCCAGGAAGTCTCGGATGGTGTCGGTCTGGTCGCCGTTGGTGACGATGAGGCCCCGGCCCAGCTGGCGGACAGGGTGGTAGATGATGAGGCTGGGATCAGCCAGCTTGGCCGGGTCGTGGGCTTCGGTGCGGATGCCGTCTGGCTCCTTCACAAAAACGCGGTTGCGGCTGTTCTCGCTGCGGCCCATGATGAAATAGGCCACCACAGATTCCTTGCCATCGGCGGTCTTTCCCAGGACGATGCCCCGGCCGGGGTAGGTGTTGGCGGCCAGCAGAGCGGCCAGATCGCGGTTTTCATAAATGTTCATTGGGTCTTTTCCCTCCCGATCTCTTCCGATATCATTTGGGTGGCCTGGGGCAGGAGCTTCCACTCTGCCTGCTCCATCACCCGTCGCTGGAGGACCTCCGGGGTGTCTCCCGGCTGAATCTCCACAGCCTTTTGGAGGAGGATTTCTCCCCCGTCGGGCACTTCGTTGACAAAATGGACGGTGGCGCCGGTGACCTTCACCCCATATGCCAGGGCGGCCTCATGGACCTTGAGCCCGTAGTAACCCTTCCCGCAAAAGGAGGGGATGAGGGAGGGGTGGACGTTGAGAATCCGCCGGGGCCACTGGCGGGTAAATGCTTCGCTGAGGATGCTCATAAAGCCGGCCAGCACCAGCAGCTCCGCGCCGCATCCGGCCAGGGCCTGGGAGATGGCGGCCTCAAAGGCGGCCTGGCTGCCCAGCTCCTTCCGGCTGCACACCACCCCGGGGACCCCTGCCTGGGCGGCCCGGGTGAGGGCGTATGCCTTGGGGTTGCTGGAGATTACCAGGACGATTTCCCCGTCCCTCAGCACGCCGCTCTGCTGGGCGTCCAGCAGAGCCTGGAGGTTGGTGCCGCCGCCGGAGACCAGGACGGCAATTTTTGTCTTTACCATAGGATGACACCCTCGTCGCCAGCCACGATCTCGCCCAGGCGCACGGGCTGTTCCCCAGCGGCCTGGAGGGTGGCCATGGCCTTGTCGGCCTCTTCCTTGGCCACCACCACGGTCATGCCGATGCCCATGTTGAAGGTGTTGAACATCTCCCGGCGGGGCACGTTGCCCTTTTCCTGGATCAGGTCGAAGATGGGCAGCACGGGCACGTCGGATTCCTTGATCTTGGCGGTCATGCCCTTGGGCAGGCTGCGGGGGATGTTTTCATAGAAGCCACCGCCGGTAATGTGGGAGACGGACTTGATCTGGACCTGCTCCATGAGGGCCAGGATGCTCTTCACATAGATGCGGGTGGGGGTGAGCAGGGTCTCCCCCAGAGACTTGCCGCCCAGGGCCTCCACGGGGGCTTTCAGGTCGGCATGCTCCACGTCCAGCACCTTGCGGACCAGGGAGAAGCCGTTGGAGTGGACGCCGGAGGAGGGCAGGCCCAGGATCACGTCGCCGGGCTGGATGGTGGTCTTGTCAAAGACCTTTTCCTTGTCCACCACGCCCACGGAGAAGCCGGCCAGGTCGTACTCGTCGATGGGATAGAAGCCGGGCATCTCGGCGGTTTCCCCGCCGATGAGGGCGGCGCCGGACTGGACGCAGCCCTCGGCCACGCCGGAGACGATCTGGGCGATCTTTTCCGGCACGTTCTTGCCGCAGGCAATATAGTCCAGGAAGAACAGGGGCTTGGCCCCCACGCAGATGATGTCGTTGACGCACATAGCCACGCAGTCGATGCCCACGGTGTCGTGCTTGTCCATGAGGAAAGCCAGCTTCAGCTTGGTGCCCACGCCGTCGGTGCCGGAGACCAGCACGGGATGGGTGATCCCGGTCAGATCCAGTTCGAACAGGCCGCCAAAGCCGCCGATGTCGGACAGGGCCCCCGCGGTCATGGTCTTGGCGATGTGGGTTTTCATCAGCTCCACGGCCTTGTAGCCGGCGGTGATATCCACGCCGGCAGCGGCGTAGCTGTCAGATTTCGATTGCATATTCATAAGTGGTTATTCCTTTCCGTTCCAGCAATAAGTGCATACCTTGCAGGGCTCCAGGCCGATGGCCTTGATGAGCTCGTCCAAGGACTGATATTCCAGGGAGGTAAAATGGAGTTTCTCGCAGATGGTTTCCCGGAGCTTCTTGCCCCGTTCGGTGTTGGGGTCGCTGTATTCATCCAGGTGCTGGTCCCCTGCTTCCCCTTCCAGCTCATAGATGGTGCGGCGGGCGATGAGCTCCATGGGGGAGCGGCTGGTGGAGAAGTTCAGGAACTTGCAGCCATACATGATGGGAGGACAGGCCGAGCGGATGTGGACCTCCTTGGCCCCGTTGGCATAGAGGAATTCCACGGTTTCCCGCAGTTGGGTGCCCCGGACGATGCTGTCGTCTACAAAGAGGAGCTTCTTTCCCTCGATGAGCTCGTGGACGGGGATCTGTTTCATTTTGGCCACCCGATCCCGTTCTTTCTGGTTGGTGGGCATAAAGCTGCGGGGCCAAGTGGGGGTGTACTTGATGAAGGGGCGGGCGAAGGGGATGCCGCTCTCGTTGGCGTAGCCAATGGCGTGGGGGGTGCCGGAGTCGGGGACGCCACTGACGTAGTCGATGTCCTGGGCGGTGCCGTTCTTCTTGTCGGTGCGGGCCAGGCTGGCGCCGTTGCGGTTGCGCATGACCTCCACGTTGATCCCCTCGTAGTTGGAGTTGGGATAGCCGTAGTAGGTCCACAGGAAGGCACAGACCTTCATCTCCTTCTCGGGGGGCAGGAGGGTCTCCCAGCCGGTTTCGGTGATCTTCACCACTTCCGCCGGGCCCAGCTCGTAGGCGTCGTGATAGCCCATCTTCTGATAGGCGAAGGACTCAAAGGCCACGCAGCAGCCCTCGTCGTCCTGGCCGATGTGGATGGGCAGACGGCCTAGCTTGTCCCGGCCGGCGATGAGGCAGTCGGGGGTCATGATGAGGACGGAGACCGTCCCCTCCACCACCGTCTGGGCGTAGCGGATGCCCTCGGCAATGGTGGGCCGCTGGCTGATGAGGGTGGCTACCAGCTCGTTGGAGTTGACCCGGCCGCCGCTCATGGCCTCGAAGTGGCCGTCGGCATTGTCCAGCAGCTGCTGGATGATCTGATCCTCATTTTTGATGACGCCCACCACGCAGATGGCGTAGGTGCCGTGGACCGAGCGGACCAGCAGGGGCTGGGGGTCGGTGTCGCTGATGCTGCCGATGCAGCGTTTTCCCACCATCTCCCCCACCGTTTTGTCAAACTTGGTGCGGAAGGGGGCGTTTTCGATATTGTGGATCTCACGCTGAAAGCCCAGTTCCGGGTCCCAAGCGGCCATGCCGCCCCGGCGGGTACCCAGGTGAGAATGATAGTCCGTGCCAAAATAGACGTCTAAGACGACATCACGTCCAGAAATCGCGCCGCAAAAACCACCCATGGTTCATTCCTCCATTCTGATATGCGCTCAGTTAAATTTTGCCTCGACCCCGGCGTTCTTTTCCAGGACCTTCTGAGATTCCGCCGCTCTGGCCTGGCGGAGCTTTTCGGCCAGGGTCTCGTCGGAGACGGCCAGGATCTCGATGGCCAGCAGGGCAGCGTTGGCGGCGCCGTCAATCGCCACAGTAGCCACGGGGATGCCGGTGGGCATTTGCACGGTGGAGAGCAGCGCGTCCAAGCCATCCAGGGTGGAGGACTTCACGGGGATGCCGATTACCGGCAGCGTGGTGTTGGCGGCCAGGGCGCCGGCCAGATGGGCGGCCTTCCCGGCGGCGGCGATGATGGCGCCGAAGCCCTTTTCCTGGGCGGTCCGGGAGAATTCTCCGGCCTGCTCGGGGGTCCGGTGGGCGGAATAGACATGGACCTCGTAGGGCACCCCGTATTCCTTCAGTTTATCAATGGCCTTTTCTACCACAGGCAGATCGCTGTCGCTGCCCATAATGACGCCTACTTTTTTCATACAAACCAGCCTCTCTTTCTCCATGTTTCGCTTGTTGCTTTTTGATTTTGGAAATGTGAAAATGGACAGTCCAATTCCCTTCTTGTGAAAATTGAACTGCCCAGACGGTCGGCCACAACTATGCTTTTTGCTCCCTGTGGTTTCCCCACTTCCGTCAGTCACAAAAAGTTCTTGATTTTGCACTTTTGATTATACTATACCCATCTCCGTTTCGCAAGCAATATCCGAAAAGAACTTTGAAAAGAAACCCCTCTTTTTCTTGGGCTTATCGCCCCAAAGAAAGCGCCCGCGGGACGAAAATTCGCCCCGCGGGATGGAAAGCGCTTATTTGGTTTTTTCCAGGGTCTTTTCCTTGGCGAAGTATTCCTTGGTGCACTTGACCACCACGCCGGACAGGCCGGCCACAGCGATCAGGTTGGGGATGGCCATGAGGCCGTTCAGGGTGTCGGCGATGGCCCAGACCAGATCCAGCTTCACTGTGGCGCCCACCACAATGATGAGAATATAGACAATTTGATAGGGCCGAATGGCCTTGGGCCCAAAGATGAACTCGCAGCAGCGGGAGCCATAGAGCGCCCACCCCAAAATGGTGGAAAAGGCAAACAGGGCCAGGGCCACGGCGATGATCAGAGAGCCGCCCTTCTGGGTGAACAGGGTGCCCAGGGAGGCGGAAACCAGAGAGGTCTCGCCCATGGTACCGTAGTGCAGGTCGATGCCGGAGCACAGCAGCGTCAGGCCGGTGAGGGTGCAGATGATGATGGTGTCCATAAAGACCTCAAAGATGCCGTACAGGGCCTGGCGCACGGGCTCCTTCTCCGAGGTGGTGGCATGGGCCATGGGCGCAGTACCCAGGCCGGCCTCGTTGGAGAAAATCCCTCGCTTCATGCCCCAGGTAACCACCATAATCATGGAGCCCACCGCGCCGCCGGTGATGCCGTTGGGGGTAAAAGCTCCCACAAAAATGTCGTGAAAGACGGTGGGCAGACTGGCCGCATTGGCGAGAATGACGGCCAGGCAGGCCACAATATACACCACGGCCATGGCGGGAACCAGCTTTTCGGTAACAGCGCCCAGACGCTTCACGCCGCCAAAGAGGACCACGGCAGCCAGTATCGCCAGCACGATGCCAAGCACCAGATTCAAGGTAGCCTGCCCGCCGAAGGCGGGGTTGAAGGCCAGAACCACCGTGTTGATGGAACTGACGATGTTGCCAGCCTGAATGGCGTTGCCGGTGCCCAGGGCCGCCAGGGCGGCGAAGATACAGAAGAGGACGCCCAGCCACTTCCAGTTTTTCCCCAGGCCATTCTTGATGTAGTACATGGGTCCCCCCACCCAATCGCCGTACTGGTTGCGCTCACGGTATTTCACGGCCAGCAGCACCTCGGAATACTTGGTGGCCATGCCGATGAGGGCGGTGACCCACAGCCAGAACAAGGTGCCAGGCCCCCCCAGGGTGACGGCGGTGGTGATGCCGGCGATGTTGCCGGTGCCAACCGTGCCGGCCAGGGCGGTGGAGACCGCCTGGAAGGGGGTAATTTCCCCTTCACCGGCCTCGCTCTTCTTGAAGATTTTACCAATGGTGTTCTTCAGCGCGTAGCCAAACTTGCGGAACTGGAGCCCTCTGTTTCGCAGGGTCATGAGGATGCCGACACCAATGAGCAGGATGAGCATGGGGGCACCCCATACCACACCGTTGATGGCGTCGTTAATTTTTGCGATCCATTCCATACAACATTTCTCCCTTTTCTTTTTTCGACCTTCGGCCGGTTACTTCCCCTCTAATTTGTCATTTTCACCAACCGTCCGTCTTTGTTCATGCGCAGATAGTATACAATATTTTTGTCGCTTTTCACAATCCACAAATTGTTGCGTATTTTATATTTTTCCTGCAAAGTGTCTGTGAGGATGTTCCAAAAGTCCATAGAAATCCGAAGGTTCTCTTTCCAGAAAACGGTTGATTTGTAAGAAAAATCTGCAGAAGCGTTCTTCCGCAGATTTTGATTTATGAATTTATTTCACTTTTGGCTTGCATTCTTTCTGAAACATCGCCTCGTCTCTTTGACAACCACCTTCAGGGCGATGACCGCCGCGCTGCTTGAATGGATTCTGTATGTAGGGTGTCAAAAGTGCGCATATAAAAGATCAAAATACGCAAAAAATCTGCGGGGCACAATGTGCCCCGCAGAGAAAAGAGGTCAAATTTTTCTTGCTTACTTGCTTGCCTTTTCGGAGAAGTGTCTCTTGGTCTCTCTGACCACCACACCGGACAGGGCGATGACGCCGATCAGGTTGGGGATAGCCATCAGGCCGTTCAGGGTATCGGCGATATCCCAGGCCAGACCCAGATCCATGGTAGCGCCCACGAAGATCACGATGATGAAGATGACCTGATAGGGTCTGACTGCCTTGGAACCGAAGAGGAACTCAACACAACGGGTACCATACAGAGACCAGCTCAGCACGGTGGAGAATGCAAACAGGGCCAGGCCCACGGCGATGATGATAGCGCCGCCCTTGGCACCAAACACAGAACCCAGAGCTGTGGAGATCAGGGAGGTGTCGCCCTGTACGCCATATTCGATCTCAATGCCCAAGCCTCTCAGGCCGCACATCAGAGTCAGACCGGTGAGGGTGCAGATAACGATGGTGTCCATAAAGACTTCGAAGATACCATACAGGCCCTGCTTCACGCAGTCGGTCTCGGAAGTGGTAGCGTGGGCGATAGGAGCGGAGCCCAAGCCGGCCTCGTTGGAGAACACGCCGCGCTTGACGCCCCAAGTGATAACCAGCATCACGGAGCCGACCGCACCGCCGGTGATGCCGTTGGGCGTGAACGCACCAGTAAAGATGTCGTGGAACACACCGCCCAGCGTGCCGGCATTGGCCACGATAACCACGACGCAAGCCACGATGTAAACCACTGCCATGAAGGGAACCAGCTTCTCGGTAACGGAGCCCAGACGCTTGATACCGCCGAAGAGGACGACAGCAACCAGAACGACCAGAATGATACCCAGAACGATATTCACAGTGCCCTGTGCGCTAAACGCAGGGTTGAACGCAGTGATCACGGTGTTGATGGAAGAAGTGATGTTGCCCACCTGCACGGCGTTGCCGATGCCGAAGGCTGCCAGAGCGGCAAAGATACAGAAGATGACACCCAGCCACTTCCAGTTCTTACCCAGGCCGTTCTTGATGTAGTACATGGGGCCGCCGACCCACTCGCCCTTTTCGTTCTTTTCACGGAACTTAACGGCCAGCAGAACTTCGGAGTACTTGGTACACATACCGATCAGGGCAGTAATCCACAGCCAGAAGATGGAGCCAGGGCCGCCCAGGGTGACGGCGGTGATGATGCCGGCGATGTTACCGGTACCAACGGTGCCCGCCAGAGCGGTGGTCATGGCCTGGAAGGGGGTAATTTCGCCCTCGCCGGCCTCACTCTTCTGGAAGATCTTGCCCAGAGTGTTTTTCATCGTATAGCCAAACTTACGGAACTGCATGCCCTTGGTCATCAAGGTCAGCAGGATGCCGGCGCCCACCAGCAGGATCAGCATGGGAGCTCCCCACACGACGCCATTGATTGCACCATTAATTTTAGCGATTAATTCCATGCAAATCTCTCCTTTTTTCTCAATTCTCTTCGCTCGAGTTACAAAATTCGTCCCGCTTCGGCACGACAAAAACGGAGTGCCGCGAGACTGCGGTACTCCGTTCAAAAGTACAAAAAATCATGGACTGCTCTGTTCTTTTCCGATGCGTCCCTGAATTCTGTCTGTCCTTTTGCCTGAGAGTTTTCGCTCCGCGCGCCTCGCCCCTTCGGCCCCTGCTTGGGGAAGCAGGTGTCTCCAGATTGCCATCCATCCGCGATCCCTTCCCTGCTCTGGACTCTCCTCACCCGAGAGATGAGGAACTGCTATCGCCGGGACTGCCGCTGACTTCACCTGACGGTATTCACTTTGTTGCCCTTATTGTAACCCTCTTTGCCTGAAAAAGCAAGCCCAATTCTGTTTGGAAATTTATTTCTTTGAAGTGTCGCGGCTTTTTTATGAAATTATTATGAATTTAATCCGATGCTTTCTTTCTTTTTTATGGGGAAACACCTCTTTCTTTGTCAACTTTTTTGTGGATTGTCAACATTTTCAAGGGTACTCTCCCCTTCTGGCGCCGCTGGAGCAGGAAAAGAGCCTCCACAGGAAGTCTGTGAAGGCTCTCTTTTTTCATATGCTTACCAGTGAAATTGGTCTCACAGGGTCAGGGCCTGCTTGATGGAAAAGGCCTGACGGACCTTTTCCGCAATGCCCTCGGCGGTGAGCTGATAGGCTTCCAGCACCTTCTGGGCCGCGCCGGAGCGGCCGAACTCGTCCTCCACCCCGTGGCGGATCACAGGGACAGGGCAGGCGGAAGCCAGATATTCAGACACCGCGCTGCCCAGGCCGCCGACGATGTTGGCTTCCTCGGTGGTGACAATACAGCCGGTGTCCCGGGCGGCCGCCAGGAGAATCTCGGTATCCAGGGGTTTGATGGTGTGCATGTCGATGACCCGGACGGAGATCCCCTCTTCCGCCAGAAGGTCAGCGGCTTTCAGGGCCATCTGAACCATCATGCCCACGGCCACCACGGTGACGTCCTGGCCGTCCCGGAGGAGGACGCCCTTGCCGATCTCAAACTGGTAGCCCTCCAGGCTGTCAGTGACGGTTTCCACCGCCAGGCGGCCCAGGCGCATATACGCGGGGCCCTCGTAGGCCAGCAGGGCCTTGACCGCGGCTTTCATCTCATGGCCGTCACAGGGGCACAGAACGGTCATATTGGGGATGGCGCGCATAATGGCCAGGTCCTCAATGCACTGGTGGGTGGCGCCGTCCTCCCCCACGGACAGGCCGCCGTGGGAGCCCACCACCTTCACATTCAGGCCGGGATAGGCCACGCTGTTGCGGACCTGCTCCCAGGCGCGGCCAGCGGCAAACATGGCGAAGGAGTTCACAAACGGCTTCTTGCCGCAGGCGGCCAGGCCGGCAGCCACGCCCACCATGTTGGCCTCGGCGATGCCCATATCGAAGAAACGGTCCGGGTGCGCCGTGCCGAATTCCTTGGTCATGGTGGAGCCGGACAGGTCGGCGTCCAGAACCACCAGATTGGGCTCCTGGTCAGCCAGTTCTACCAGCGCCTTGCCATAGGCGGCGCGGGTTGCGATTTTCTCTGCCATCTTACTTTCCCTCCTTCTCTGCCAGGGCGGCCACCAACTCCTGGCGGGCCTGCTGATACTGCTCTTCGTTGGGGGCCTTTCCATGCCAGCCGGCCTGGTTCTCCATGAAGGAGACCCCCTTGCCCTTCACCGTCTTGGCCAGGATCATAGTGGGGGCGCCGGTGAGTCCCTTGGCCCGTTCAAAGGCGGCAGACAGGGCGGCCAGGTCGTGGCCGTCCACGGTGAGCACATGCCAGCCGAAGGCCTCCAGCTTCTTGTCCAGGGGCTCGGTGGGCATCACGTCGGCGGTCTTGCCGTCGATCTGCAGACCGTTGACGTCGATGACAGCGCAGAGGTGATCCAGGCCGTACTTAGCGGCGCTCATGAAGGCCTCCCAGACCTGGCCTTCCTCCACCTCGCCGTCGCCCAGGATGGTGTAAACCCGGTAGTCCTTCTTGTCCATTTTTCCCGCCAGGGCCATGCCCACAGCGGCGGAGATCCCCTGTCCCAGGGAGCCGGTGGACATGTCCACGCCCTTCACATGGCGCATCTCCGCATGGCCGGACAGGTGCCCGTCCACACTGCGGAAGAGCTTCAGGTCCTCTTCAGGGAAATAGCCCCGCTGGGCCAGAACGGGATAGAGGGCCGGGGTGCAGTGGCCTTTGGACAGGACGAACCGGTCCCGGTCAGGATTTTCCGGGGTCTTAGGGTCCACCCGCATCACATCAAAATACAGGACCGTCAGGATGTCCATGGCCGAAAAAGAGCCGCCCAGATGCCCGGACGCGCAGTGGTACACCATGTCCAACCCCAGAAGCCGCCCCTTGGCCGCGACGGCTTCCAGCGTGCGCATATCTGTTTTCATATCATTGCCTCCTCCAGCAAACCGCGTAAATTTACAATCAGATACAGTGTAACACGGAAATTTTCTCTGGTCAATTCTCTTTCTCGCCTTGCAATTTTGTTTTCTTTCCTCTATAATGTTTTTTGCCCCGCTTCTCTGTGGGTTGGGAGCAAAAAGCTATCTCCGGGTGTAGCGCAGTTGGTAGCGCGCTTGCTTTGGGAGCAAGATGCCGGGCGTTCGAGTCGCCCCACTCGGACCAAAAACCGACAGGCTTCGGCAAGAAGCCTGTCGGTTTTTATCCTTGGCGTTAAGCTTGAGGCTTATTTCAAGTTCCTTTCTGAACTGGAATCCATGGTTTTTAGGCTCCAAGACAATATGGACACGCTGCGCAGCTTCAAGCAAGAGTGCACCCCTCAAAAACTTTCAGGAACCAAAGCAAGCTTGTTGATGGATTCATGAGCCCGGACCAGGGCGTCATATACCGCCAACACATCTTCTACGTCCCAAGTGCGGAGATCTTTTTCATCAATCACGCCTCGGCTCTCTTGCATGATTTTTGCCAACTGATTTTCATCCGCAACTGCAACCACAGCCTGGACAGCAGCGTTATTCTGGGCTTTCTTCAGATTCAAAATCAGGCTGTCAATGGAGCCTTTTGACTGAACCTCAAAAACATAGATTGCCTTCCCCATATTGCCGATCTTAGCCTCCCAGACTGCATCCACAACGGCGCCAACAGTAATTTTTACTTCGGCACGACTCTCAAACCCAAGCAATTCACCAATCGTGACAATCTTCTCTTTGATCTCTTCATGGAGCGATTTGCTCTCCTTGGAGGTCACTGGTTTTGTGGGCGCAGTCATTGCTTGCTCCGCTCCATCTGTTGCCATTTTCTCTGCAAAGGGTAACACTTCATCCCAAAGGAAATAATCTACCGCCAATAAATCGGTGTCATCAATGCCCGCAGCAGCCATTACCCGGGAAATTTCTTTTGCAACGTTACATACCTCCACATATTTCTTTCCGGTGTATTGATAATTGTATTTCGGCATACCCGGAATGGCGAGATATGCAAAACACAGAACTGTGGTCTTGTTGAAGATTACATATTCATCGGGATTGACATAGGTTAAAAGTTCACTCATCGTAGCCGGGCCAAGACCTTTTACGTTTTTCAAAAAGTCGTCCCATCGCTTTTCCATCGGCGCGCTGCCATATAGCAATTCCACCAGTTGCTTTTTCACCTGTTGAAAGCCGTTATCGGCAATCAGCTTGTCCACTACATATTTCTTATTTCCCCAAATCAGCATCGACCAGAGTTTGCTGATGTATGCAAGAAACTCCTCTTCCGTCATTGCCAACAGCTTCTGCTTGGTAAAGCCTTGGTAAAAGTCTCTACGCTCCTTGCGTTCGGACCAGATCTCATCAGAGTAAGCGGCATTCGATTTTGATTTCTTTACAAAGCTCTCAATGGCCAGTTGAAGTTTGGTGTAATCCATTCACAAGCTCCTTCCATATTCTCAGTTCACATTTCCCAAGATATGAAAATGCTCTGCCGCATGGCAGAGCATTTTGCTTTTTAACCATACTGCAAGGGTTATTACAACACTGACAGCGTTGTTTATCATAATAGCAGATTTTGTCAAAAAAAGCAAGAAAACGATACATCTGATCCCTACTTCTGGAACGAAACACGGGATAGAGGTGTGCCGTTTTGATAGATTCACAGGTTGCTTTTTACGCCATTCCATACATGAAATATATTTTATGAATAATATTATTTATGTAATGTCACCAATTTGTGATTATCCCTCCGAAATCCATCAATATGTCGGCTATTTCTACAAAATTCCAATATTTTTGCGTCATTTTCCATAAATCCCTTGATTTTCTTCCTGCAAATTAGTAAAATAACTAATAAAGGAGGTTGTGCCTATGGATCGACGTTCCAAATTCCTGATC
>JALERU010000090.1 GCA_022764045.1 Clostridiales bacterium
GATTACATAGTCCACGCCCTCGTGGTACCACTGGGTGGTGTCCACGTCGGTGTACTTCTCAGCGGGGCAGACGTGGGTGACGGGAGCCTGCTTGAAGGTGGCGGTGACCTCCACCTTGGAGGTGGGCATGGTGAAGGTGTATTTGCCGTTGCCCTTGTCGGTGAGGGTAATTTCCTTGCCGTCCTTGTCTGCCACCGTCAGCTTGTCCAGTTGATAGCCCTCGGTGGGGGCGACGGTGAGGGTGACGGTTGCGCCCTTGGCCGCGCTCTTGGGGCTGGCGGTCACGGTGCCGTTGGCGGGGGAGTTGGTGGTGATGGCGTAGGTGGTAGTGCCGGAGCCGGAGCCGCTGGAGGAGCGGGTGCAGGTGTAGGTGGTGATGCCGTTAACAGTTTCGGATTTAACCGTAGTCCGGGAACCTTCCTTGATGGTGGCGGTAGCACTATCTTCTGCTTGAATATTAAATGTTACGGTTCTGGAAACCGTGGCTTCGCCGCTCTCTTTCAGGGTAATGGTCTGGCCGTCCTGCACGTCGTCCACAGCGGCCTGAAGGGTCTCATAGCCTACGCCGTCGATCTCGGCGGCGGCAGCTTCCGCGCCCAGGATGAAGGTGGAGAAGCCGTGGGGGTTGGTGAAGGTGACGGCGTTCTTCGCAGAATCCACCGTGCCGGTGTAGATATAGGTCTTGCCGCTGTTTTTGATGTGCTTGACGTTCAGGGAGGTTTCCGAAGTAAAGTTGCTCGGCAAAGGCATGGTCAGCGTAACCTCACCTGTAACGTTCAGGGTCTCATTGTCTTTCAGCACAACAGCGTTGGTCGGAGCATCCTCGCTCGCTATATCTTCTGTGATAATGTCCTCATTAGCAGGATCACTAACTGTGGTAGCAACGGTGCGCGCCTTGGGTGTGATATCCAATGTCAGGGTCTTCGAACCATTGGCTGTTGCAGCGTCAGTTACCTTGATGTCCATGTAATACTGAACAACGATTTTAATATTATCAGCTGTTATGTTTGTGTCCTCTGTAGCCTCTTTCAGATCGTCTACTATCTGTGTATCCTTTGCAGGATCATACGCATTCTTGTTCGCCTTATCCGCTGCTGCGGCTGCAATACCGGAACCTTCGATATTCGTTACAGCGTTTGGCGCTCCAATCGCTTCAGCTGCGGTTTTAGCATCATTGTTACTTTCATCGTAAGAGACCTTAGGCGCAGCAGGAGCGACCTCAGCAGGATTCTCGCCAGCTTCGCCAACGGTGAAGGGATACTTGCTGCTTGTCGCAGAGTCGTCGTTAGCTACGCCGGTCGAAGTACCGGTGCAATACTTGCTCGGGTCAGAGGAGAAGATACCATTGGAGATTGTGATTATCGCAGCATTTGCTACGTTTTCAGAAGGCTCCTGAATACCAATCAGGCCCTTAAATGCACCGTTCTCAATCGTAACAGTTCCGCAGGAAGAATCCTTGGAAGAATCTGTACCGTTATGAGTAATCGCAAACGAATAGCCATAAGTAACGGAACCATTGCTGTTCAGCGTCTCGCTCTCGGGGGTACCAGTGGCAGTCAGTTTAGTATTTTCGCCCTTGATGGTCACGTCGGTATACTTAACCTCGACCGCAGTAGCGCCCGTAATAGAGCTGTCCTCAATAGTCAGGGTCTGCATACCCTGATCTGCATTTTCTTTGTTTGCCTTGCTGTTGGAGATGTACACGCCAGCACCATCGGACGCTGCATCAACAATGGTGCTGTTCTTGATGGTGATGTTGCATCCGCCAAAAGAACCGTTCTGATACACGCCCCAGTAGCCGGAATTGATGGTAGCACCGTCAATATTGATAGTATTCTTGGGACCCTGCCCCCAAACACCAATAACCTGACAATTCAGCGTACCATAAATGTTCAGCGTTGCATTACCTTCATCTCCGCTGCTGTTGGTTGCCATCACACCAGAACCAGCTGTTTCCAAGGTGGCGTCTTTTTCGACCGTAATTATGCTCGACTTACCTCCAAAGATAGCTGCGCCATCATCATTGGTTGTTTTCAGGATACCGTTTTTCAGGGTGAGGGATTTTCCCGCAGATACGAGAAGTGTATAGTCCGAACTCGAAGTGAGTGTAAATCCGCCCAAATCCAAGACCACATTTTTATCGATCCAGATTCTTTCACTGCACTCTGCGTTCTTCAGCAGCTTCACGGTGTCATTGTCTTTGGACGCCTCGATGGCCGCCGCTAGCGTTTTATAGTAGGTACCGTTAATCTCTGCTACGGCGTTTGCCGCGCTCAGATCAACAACGTTGCCGCTTTCATCGAGCACCTTACCGGGAACAACGAAATTCTTAACGCTCTCATCGCTGAATGTGCCGCCGGAAACCTGAATGTTTTCAGCCTTCAGATAGGCGGAGTTTCCATCCATCGCGGCCAGCACCTTGCTGCCTTCGCCGCAAGCAAAGGAGCCGCCCTCGATGGTCAGCTCACCCTTGTTCAGAGTCTCATTACCGCCGCCGTTCAGAATGCAGTTCTTCCCAGAGGTAAATGTGCCGTTGGTAATTGTGGCAACATTCCAGTTCAGAACAGCCGCCTGCGCGACATTTTTAAATGTACCGCCATTGATGGTCAACTGGCCGTAGTCATCGTTCTTGATGGTATTCAGGCCGCCGTTGAAGGTGCCGCCGTTGATGGTCAATGTGGGCGTGCCATAGTCGGTATAACCAGTAATACCATCATGGGTGCTTCCTTTTTGATAGCCATTCGCCACCAGACTGGAGAACTTTCCGTTTCCATCGGCGCCCTGATTGACTACAACGCCGTCATTGACGGTCATAGTGCCGAAGTTTTTCAGGGTATAGAACGAGTTACCGCCGCTGTTATTGGCATCCTGACTCGCTTCTGCACTTCGGGTAAAAGTGCCGCCTTTTAGCTCAACCGTAGCCTGCGGATAGTTGTATAGAGGAGCCCTTTGGTGAGTTATGTTGTCTACCTTACCGGTCTTGCCGTCGCTATTATCAACAATCGTTAAGGTGCCCTTGTTAATAATAGTGTGCTGGCCAACCTGATTAGTCAGGGTAAAGCCAGCCAAGTCAAGGGTGATGTCTTGGCCAGCATTGACTGTCAAGGTAGCCGTAGTGTCCTGCTCCAGCGTGATAACTCCGTCCTTAGCATCCGGCAGTTTCGTTGCCGCGGATGTGTCACCCCCTGTCGCAAACGCCGTTCCAGGCAGTAAACTCACCACCATACACAACGAAAGAAGCGACGCAAAAAATCGTTTCCTCATGGAATTTCCCTCCGTTCAAAAATTTTGTAACAGGACAAAATAAACCGTTTGTCCCATTTGGAGGGGCATAGAGTTTTCCTCTTCGCCCTCTAAGCCCCCTTGTTTTTTCATTTTACCATAGCCTCTCCATCCCTTTCAACCCCAATCCCGTATTTTGCGCGCAAAAAACAGACAGGCCGGCGAAACTTTCCTTTGCCGGTCTGCTTTTGCTGCCCTTTCCTCCGGCAGCTTGCCAGTGGGAGGCCTCCCCACGGCCCAGGCCGCCCTATGTATGGGACAAACGGTTTATTTTGTCCTATCCCACCAGCCCCAACTTCTCCAGCATCCGCTCGTGCTCGGCCCCAGTGGACACCAAATAGATCCGCGTGGTCTCGATGCTGGCGTGGCCCAGCACATCCGCCAGTTTAGCCATGTCCCGGCACACCTCATAAAAGCGCCGGGCGAAAAGGTGGCGCAAATTGTGGGGGAAGACCTTGGTGGCCTCCACCCCCGCCCCCCGGCACAATGTTTTCATCTCCGCCCAGATCTGCTTTCTGGACAGGGGCCTGCCGCTTCTGGTGAGGAAGAGCTCACCGGAAGCGATTTTGTGTTTCCGGGCGTATTGCAGCAGCTTCCGCCGCAGCTTACCGGGGAGGAGAATGGTGCGGACCTTCCCCTTCAGGAAAATCTCCGCCCGCCCCGTCCGGGCGGCCTCTTGGGTGATATACCGGACCTCCGACACCCGGATGCCCGTGGCGCAGATGGTCTCCATGAGCAGGGTCAGGCGCTCCTTCCCCCGGGCCTGGGCGGTCTCCACCAGCCGCTGGTACTCCCGGCGCTTCAGCTCCCGCCCGGTCTCCCGGAACAGCCGCCGCTGGAGCTTCAGGGCCTTCACCCGGCAGTCCGTCCAGCCCAGGAAGCCCAGAAAAGCATTCACCGCCGCCAGCTTGCCGTTGATGGTGGTAGGAGCCCAGCCCCGGTCCCGTAAGACCTCCTTCCACTGGGACAGCCCCTCCTTGGTGACCTCCCGGCCCCCCAGCCAGGCCGCCAACTGCCTCACATCCCGCAAGTACTTCTCCACCGTCCCCCGGCTGCGCTCCTCCCGGCTCAAATACTGTCCAAAGGAAACCATCCGTTCTCTCGTGATCCTCCGCTCGTCCATAGCCGCCTCCTAAATAAGATGATACCGTTAGTTTACCTTGCCGCCCGGCGGTTATGTGAACGGGACGATTGCATTTTTGCCGCCAATCCGCTAAAATGGGAGGGATTACTTTCACGGGAGGCACCCTATGAACCAAAGAGAAGTCAGTGAGCTGCGCCGCCGGTTTCGGCCGGAGAAGAGCGCCATCAGCCGGGTGTACGGCTGCTTTGTCAACGGCGGCGGAGAGATCGTCTCCGACCTCAACGAATCCTTCGGCATGATGCCCTCCGAAGAGGTGGAGAAATACCTGAGCTTGTTGAAAAAGGCCCTGTCCGGCGCCCTAGGGCGCAACCTGATCGACATCGTCTTCTCCACCCAGCAGGTAGCGGACAGCGACGAGCACCGTCTGCTCACCGCCTTGCGGGACTCCGCCTTAAAGGACGCCGACGCCCGCCAGACCTTTTATCGGAAGGTCATCGACGCCCTGGACATGGACGGCGGCAACTACCTCATCCTGCTGGCCCACGACGCCTATGACGTGCCCCACCGGAGCAAGGACGACGAGATCCAGCCCGACGCCTCCGATCAGGTTTTCCGCTATATCCTCTGCTGTGTCTGCCCCGTGAAGGACGGCAAGGTGGAGCTGAGCTATTACCCCGGCGACAACGAATTCCACATCTCTTCCTCGGGCCAGACCGTGGCCGCCCCGGAGCTGGGCTTCCTCTTCCCTGCCTTCGACAACCGCGCCGCCAACCTTTATAACGCCCTGTTTTACGCCCGCAACGCCGACCAGCTCCACCAGGAGTTCATCGACGCCGTCTTCCACACCGAGGCCCCCATGTCCGCCGGGGAGCAGAAGGAGGCCTTCCAGACCGCCCTGTCCGACGCTCTGGACGCCGACTGCAATCTGGAGGTGGTCCAGGCCGTCCACGAGCAGTTGCGGGAGAAACTGTTAGAGCACAAGGAGAGTAAATCCCCGGAGCCCCTGGAGGTGACCACCCAGGAGGTGGGTCGCATCCTCCAAACCTGCGGCGTGGCCCAGGACCAGGCCGCCGCCTTCCAGGACACCTGCAACCGGCAATTCGGCCCCAACGCCGTCCTGAACCCCGCCAACCTCATTGACAGCAAGCGTTTTCAGATCAAAACCCCCGAGGTCACCATCTCCGTGGACCCGGAATACAGCCACCTGGTGGAGACCCGCCGCATCGGCGGCCGGAATTACCTCCTGATTCCCGTGGAGGACGGGGTGGAGATCAACGGGTTCCCGGTGGGGGTGGAGACCAGCGGGGGTTCCGCTGCCAAAAAGTAGGAGCAGACCCCAACCAAAAAGCCGACGTGTTTTTACACGTCGGCTTTTGCGCGCAGCCCCTCGGACACGAACAAGGGCCAGACGAACGCCTGGTGTTTCGTCTGGCTCTGCTTTGCGTCAAGGGGAAAAAATACGGTTCACATTTCCGCCAACAGCCGCCGCATTTCCCCAATTTCCCGCTTCTGGGTGGCAATGATGTTTTGCAGGATGGGACGCAGCGGCTGACAGATACAGAAGCAGAGTGCGTTTTCCGACATCCGGACGGCGCCTTCGTGATGGGGGATCATCTCCCGCAAGAAGTTCTGTTCCACCCCCACGCCGCTGACATGGGCCATGGCGAAAAACATGGTGTTCAGGGTGCGGGCGTTCCGCCGCAGGTAGCGGGACACCTCTTGGGGCCTGTTGCAGATTTTCCCACAGGGACCCAGGATGTCTTCCATCTTCGCAATGCCTTGGGTCTGCTGGCGGATGATCGTGCGGGCCAGATCCCTTACCGGCCCGCTGGTGAGATAGCGCAAAACATTTTCACACATCTCCACCGCCGCCCGGTGGTGGGGGATCATCTGGGTGATAAAATTCCGGGAAATACTCCCCGTTCGCGCTGCCGAGGTCATTTCCCGTTTCATCTCGTCTAAAATACGATAATAGGCGTCCAAATAATCGGTCACAGGATTCCCGTCTGCTGCATGTTCCATAGAGATCACTCCCTTCGCCTCATTTTATGCGCGAAGACTGGGGAAGGGTGCCGCCAATCAGCGGGCCACAGCCCATGATAACTGCATTGACGCTTACATTTTTTCGGGAAATAAAAATACAGCGTATTGCCAAAAGAACGTTTCCGCTCCTTTCAGGATACTGTGCATGGGGCAAGTGGTTAAAAAGGTGTCTCCCGCCATCCCCATTTCGTATGGACCCATCACAAAACCGAACCCCGCCGCCATAGGATATCATCGGTCCAAGGTCGGATCGGTAAACGGTCATTTCATGATATCTTATCTGCTCTGCGTTTACTTTTTCCGCCTATCCCTCCCTCTCCTTTACGAAGCCACCCCAGATCAGCTGAGAATTCATTTGCCAGGCAACAACTGAAACGGGCTGGCAATCTATAAAAAGGAGAACAAAAATATGGCAACTACAGTAGACATTGTGGTATACGGCGGCGGTTTTGCCGGCGTAGCCGCAGCGGCAAAGGCCGCAGCCAACACCGCCTCCAACAAAACCATCGCGCTGATTGTTCCCGATCCCGTCCCCCATGATGGCCGCGGCAGCTGTCTTGGCGGCCTGGGTACCATCGGTGGGCAGAATTATTTTGATATTCGCCCTTGGAATAAAACGCTCCCTACACAAGGCACCTTTAATTGGTGGTATAAACAGCACGGTCACTTTTACAGCACCGATGCAATGGCAGCACAGTTAAAGACGGATCTGGCCAAGTATGGCAGCAAGATCAAGTATTACTATGGCTATGACATTAAGAGCATCGGTTGGCGCTCTCCTGCTCATATCACCGAAGTCCGCCTTTGCAGCATTGACAGAAATCAGACCAGCGGCATTGTCCAGTGGGGCTCTCTCACTGACACCGTTGCGGGGACTGTCTTCATCGACGCTTCGGACTCTGGCCGGTTGACCCGCCTCTCCAACTTTGGCGGCACCGTGGGCCGATATGATTTCCCTGCAAAATATCTGGATTCCGATGAAAAGACTGGGCCTGGTAAGGGGCGGCAGCAGGTCGCTACCCTGATGTTCAAGATCAAAGGTTTTGATGTTTCGAAGATCGAAGCAGGGAATGACGAAGTTTTGGTCAGCAACAATACCACAGGATGCGGTGGCGGCGGTACCGCTTATCGAAACAAAAACGGCGCCATCTATCGTTTCAATGAAAAGTATGGTCCGCAGGGTTTTGCAATCAAGCCCTATAATATGGCCCAGGACGGCCCGAACTCCGATGAGTGGTGGTTAAACTCTCTTCTGGTTTTCAACGTGGATGGCCGTGCCTATAACCGAGACAAGGGGACCAGCGTATTTCCCACAGACATGCGTTCGGACTACAGAACTGTGGATGACGCCTGGGTGGCAGCCAGAAATATGATCAACACCGCAGAGTTCCAAACTGCGATTCGGGAGTTTCCCGGATTTCAGTCTGCCACCATCGTGAAGGACTCCAAGGGGCTGCCTGTTGTGGGCGAGGTCCTGTACCTTCGGGAGACCATTCACTCTGCACTGTCCGCCAGCTCCCGTGCAAATGGCACAGAAAACACGAACTACGGGCTCCGCTCCGAAGACTGTAATCTGGCCGGCGCCACCAAAACGAGCGGAAAGGATTCTCGGAACTACGCCAAGCGGATTGGTCTGAATTTCTACTGGTCTGACATCAACGCATATAAGTTTGAGGATCTGAAAGACGCCAACGGAAACTACCTTTGGTTTAACGAGGTTGGCGATAAAGTAAGGCCTGATTTAGGCGTAACGGATACTTCGCCTACGAATCCCGTCTATGTCCCCTATGGCACATTGGCAACAAACTTTGTATATAACCTTCTCATCCCTGGTTATGCAGCAGGCATGTCTTCCTTCGCCTGGGCAGAAGCCCGCACCCTTCCCAACCAATGCGTGCTGGGCGACGCTGCTGGTGTTGCCGCTGCCTATGCCGTAACCAACAGCAAGGACCCCTTGAACTTCAGCTCTTCTGACATTTCTAAGATTCAGACTACGCTGAAAAACAGTGACGCCAAACTGGAAAAGTAACTGCGGTTTTTCAAACAACAGCGTGGACAGCTTTGATGCTGTCCACGCTATCATTTCTACTCCCTTAGGAGAGCCGGCTGGTCCCGCCGGTATATTGCAGGGGAATGGTAAGCGTATTGGTCTTTCCGTCCCAGGCTCCCTGGAAGCCGTCCCCCACCGTGGCGCTGGGATGGGTCAGGTCGCACACCGGGATCATCAACTGACCATACAGCAGCCGGACCGGGGCGCAGAAGGTATTCCGCCCCCCTGGCCGGATCTCTGTGGTGACGTAGGAGTCCCACCAATTGTAGCTGGCGTTCCCCGCCTGGAAGCAGTAGTACCGGTAATTTCCGGATTCCGGCATGGCGTTAACCTGCTGTTTCAGGGGCCACCACTCGAAGTATAACTCATTGATTATCCAGTCCCAGTTCTGGATCTTGCTCTCCCGGATCATGTCCATCTCCACCTGATAGAGATCGTGGAGGGAGGCGTAGACCACCTGGTCCACCACCTGCAGCCGGATTTCATCGGTCTTCTTTTCCAAGAGCACAGGGACGATTGTGGGATACTCCCCGTTTTTCGGCTCGGACAGCAGGAACCGGGCCACCACCTGGATGTCCGGGTCCAGCCCCACCTCCATATACGCCAGGGCCCGCTGGACCATGGTCACCGCCTCCGCCCGGGTGGCGGTTTTTCCGGGGGCAAAGGAGCCGTCGGGATACCCCAGGATCACCCCCGCCTTGGCGGCCTCGTTGATGTAACCGGCCTGTCCCTCCTGGAAGGTGTCCTGGTCGGTAAAGGAGAGTGCCTCAGTGACCGGCTGGCTGGCGGGATAGACCAGGCCCAGAACCCGGTCCGCCAGCACCGCGATCTCATAGCGGGTGATCGCCTGGTTCGGCTGGAATTTCCGCTCGGGGTAGTCGGTGGGCGACAGCAGACCGGTGAAGAAGGCCGGCTTCAGCCACCCCTGCTTGTCGAACCAATGGCCATAGGTGTCGGTGAGCCACGGATTGTAGTGAACCGTCTCCAAACCATACAGCATCCGGGCGTTCTCCGTCATCTCCTTCACGGTGTCGCTGTCTTCGGTGAGATGGACGGCGCCCAGGAGCATTTTCATAAACTCCGCCCGGGTGATGACGCCTTCCGGCCGGAAGCTCCCGTCCGGGTAGCCCCCCACCCAGCCATCGGCAAGGGCGGCCTCAATTTCCTCCTGGGCCCAGTGGCCCTTCACGTCGGAAAGGGACTTCGTCCCCTGGACCGGCGCGGCCAGGGCCGCCGGCACAAGAAGAGCCGCCGCCAACAGGCCGCATAGGATCTTTTTCCATACTTTCATACGATCTACTCCTTTCGGTATTCTCTATATAATAAGACGAGGAAAGTCAAAAAATGTAACAGGGTTCACAAGCTAAAAATTTGGTGTAATAATTGTTCAATTATAAAATCCGAAAGCGAAGAAAAATTCTTAGAAAGAATCAATGGACTATCCTTAAAATATCGAAATCTTGCAACGTTTCCGTTTCCTACGGTTTTTCAACTTACACAATATTTAGTTGGATATCGGTCATACCTTATTTCAATGACGGATATAAACGATACATCTCGTTTTCAAAGTGAACTTCAACGATTAATTCGTCGTATAGAAAAACAAGTATATATATTAAGCTAATGGACTACAGTCGATGTAGACAAGTAAAGATGTAAGACACCAGGCTCTGCTTGAGCTACTAGACGGTTTGGTATCAGCACCGGTTTAGTTCTTCCTTTTTCAAGCACTTGAAAAAGCACTCCATCACCGCATTGTTATAGGGATGCCCCTTTGCGGAAAAAGACTGGACTATTCCCAGTTGATCAAGTACCCGGCAGAAATCTCCAGAGGTAAATTGGCAGCCCTGATTTGAGTGGAACATGACGCCTTTGGACAAGCGATAATGTACAATAAGTTGCGTAAATTGAAAAATGGATAAAAAAGAGACATGGTTTACAGGCTCCTTTCAGAATGGTGTGTGGTAACTTCATTCTACCAGATAACTGTAAACCATGTCCCTGGTACTGTCAAACGTTATGCGAAAATTTGTTTGCAGGTTCTGTCTGAATGAGGTCAGCTGGCAATAGAGGCGTCCTGGCAGGTGGCCTCCAAGTGCTTCCTGTTCATGTACTTCTTGTTTCCCCACTGGGTGCCGGTCACATGGTGCAGGCGGGCGCAGACCAGCATCAGGGCGGAGCTGCCGTCAGGGAAAGTCCCCACCACACGGGTGCGGCAGCGAATCTCCCGGTTGAGCCGCTCAATGACATTGTTGGTACGGATCCGGGTCCAGTGTTCGGAAGGGAAATCACAGTAAGTCAGCGTCTCCTCGACACTGTCCTCCACCTTCTTGGCTGCTTCTTTCAGCTTCATCGCCTTCCGTTCGGCAACGACGGCCTTGACCTTTTCGCGAGCTGCTTTTTTGCTCTCCTGAACATGGATCGCCTTGAGCATCTTGGCTACCAGTTTCACCTTGGAACGGGGAACAACAGAAAATACGTTGCGGTAAAAATGGACTGTACAGCGCTGGTATTTG